>WFRO01000253.1 GCA_015486475.1 Bacteroidales bacterium | reverse complement strand
GCAGTTTCCTGCCGCTGCCGATCTGCTTCCCGTAAGGATATTCCGGCAGGAAGCTGGGAGGCATCTTTATACTGTCGGGATCGTACATCTCCACAAAACTACGGGGTGACTGGCGCGGGTCATGCGACGCATTGAAGGCCAGATACATGAAAAAGGGCTTGTCCTTTTGGGTGGCCTCCTGCAGGAAAGCGACGGCATCGTCACCCAGCACCTCGCTCCAGTGTTTCCCGCCTTTCCAGTAACCGCCGTAGATGGTATCCCAGGGCTCCCACACGGTATCCGTACGGCTTTTGGGCCGGTTATAGCCCTGGTGCGACTGGTTGGGCATCCCCGGGCGCTCGTGCACCACATGGTCAAAGACCTCCTGCGGCGGGATCCTCACATGCCATTTGCCGGTCATGTAAGTCTCGTAGCCGGCCTGCTCCATCATCTTCGCCCACAGCTCCCCATGTGAGGCCAGTTCTTTCAGGCGGGGCACCGCCCTGTGTGCCTCCCACAATGACCTGCCCGTATTGAGCATGCCCCGGCTGGAGACACATACCGCCGGCGTCCAGGCCCCCATATTGTAAGCATGGGTGAGGGTAACCCCTTCTTTGACCAGCCGGTCCAGATGGGGCGTGATGATCTGGTCATTGCCCAGGGCATGGACCATGTCATAGTTCAGATCATCGGCAAAAATGAAAACGATATTCGGTTTCTTTGCCTGGTCTTTCTTCACATTTTGCTTACATGCGAACAACGCTAATACGATTACAGGCAGAATAAACACAATAAACAGTCCGCTTTTACTTTTCTTTCCTTTAAATGATTTCATGATGCATGTAATTATAAATTCCTGTATTGGTCGATTCTGGCTTCGAGCCCGTGCTCTTTATCTCCGGACACCCCGTTTTTATCAATATGGAATGCATACGGCTCATACAGGGTCGCACAGGAAGGATGGTCCTTTTTCAATGCCCGCCACTCTTCCCAGAGATGATCATATTCATTGATCGCCTTTCTTATCCTTTTCTTTTCATATTTTCCGGTTTTATCCCCAACATGCCCCAGCAGAATAACCGTAAACGCTTTCTCAATGATCTCATACTTGATACGTCCATAAGTGACCGACACGCTCAGGTATTCCTGATCGGCAGGATCTTTCATTTTAATCCTGCCGGCCAGTTTTTCCATTTCCCTCCAGATATCCACTGCTTCCTGTTTTTCCCGGAGGGCCATCTCCACCTTGTCTTGTTTCATAAGATAATCAAAGAAAGGGTCTAACGTGTGCATGTCCGACATGAAATGGTCGCGTATCCACCAGACATTGAAATGTGCCCTGGGGATATCGATCAGACTGCAGTGTCCCCGGACCACACCCTTGGCAGAGAGGTGCACCAGCCGGATAAAATCATCCACATTGTCAGGACTGACCCCGATCTTCACAGCTGCCTTTTTCAATGCCTGCGATTCAGACAAAGTAGTATCCCTGGCCCATTCCAGCGCTGTCAGGGCATTCACATCGCACCATAATTCATTGGTTATATAAGGTCCCCGCCAACCTCCGCCCCTTGACCACGTCCAGACGCCTTTGAAATTCGGATCCCCTTTCAGGTCTTTTACCCCCCATTTATCACCCGGTTTCATGAGTTGGGAATACTCCTCAAAACCATTCAGAAAACCGTTGAACACGTAATCGGGATGGGCACCTTTTCCATAATATTCCGGCTGACACTGATACTCGACAATATACTGATGTTTGCCAATGCCCAGGGTGGGATTGAAAGGAAACAACCTTTGAAAATCCCCTTTGGGATATTTAATGGAAAAGTAAAGGTTTTTATGGGGTTGTATCTGACCGGTAATGGCAAGATAGACATCCGGCCGGGTGTGGAAAAAGCCGAAATCCCACGTCCGGTAAAAAAGCTTTTTGTTCCTTTTCACACATACCTCTTCCCTGAGCAGGTTGATCAGTTTCACATGATCGTCAATGGCCTGTTGTCCGCCGCGGGCCAAAGGGCTGCCCCCTGCATGATAAGGGGTATCGAAGAGATAGGTTTCCCCGAAACGGATCACCAGACCGTCCAGCTCCGGGAAGGTGGAAAAGATCTCATCGATCTGGACACGTAGCAGCTCTTGCGTCAGGGGCTTATTGATGTCGGGGATCATCTTCCCGCCGATCACACCCGGGTTGCCGGCATCCTTTGCCTCGCGGATGATCTGATGTTTGAATTTTTGCAGGATGATCGTGGGCAATACCAGTACATCTGTAAAAGCATACACCGGCATCTGCTCTTTTTCGGCTACCAACAGCTTTTCGTGTATCTCCTTCTGCCTGTTCAGGATCCATTTCCTCTCCACAGAACCCTCCGGGATGATGTTTTTTTTAAAAGACTCGTAAGTGACGGCGCATTGCACGAACCATTCCGGCACCATCCCCTTATAGCCGATCTCTTTCAGATATACCGGATCGTTGTATTTCGTCCTCACCGGCGCCTCCCCGGGATTATTAAAGACCATGTCCATGATCACGGGAAGAGCGGTGCCGGACGGTTTCTTTTCGTGTGTACAGGCCCCCTGGAAGAGAACAGCAACAAACAAAAATATCAGCGAAAAGTGTTTCATGACAGTTACCATACTTTTAATTTAACACTGCCTTTCCCAATGTCCCCGAACGGTCCGGGGAGCGGATGTTCTTTGTGGCGCACATGCCCGAAATAATCCTTATCGATCTCTATGGGTGCCCCATCGGGATCCTCAAAAAGAAGCCGGGTGTTTTTTGTCCTGCTGAGGAAAGCGGTCGTAATGAACGGACTATCCTGTTTACGGATCTCTTCAGGAAGTGTCAGAAAAAGGTACACATGCCCCCCATCTTCTTCCAGATGAATATCCGGATCAAAACCGGGTAATAAAAGATGATCCGGCTCCAGGCGGTAAGGTTTGGTACCGTTCAGGTAGACATTGCCGGCGGCGAGGATCTGATAGTCCAGCGAATCGTAAACGCACAGACCCCACCCCCAGCGCATATAGCGGTTGTTCCCCGGCAGCTTCACATGTTTACTGCTTCCCGGGCCGACCATGATGTTGTTATAGAAACGCTCCTGACCGTTCCAGGTATTCCTCAGCCCTGCCACCTGCGTGGAATGAGGGAACATGTAGGGTGTAAAGCGGTTCCTCTCCTCATACGCCTCGATATACCCGGCCAGCAGGTTATGAACAAAAGCAGTTCCTTCGCTCCAGTTCCTCAGGGACTTTCCGGAGAGGAACAGGTTGTTGTCCACGAGGAAAGGCCCATGGTTCACTTCGGTGAAGAGATCCTCCTCCGTATTGTCATACAGCAGGTTGCAGGTCACCCGTGTTCCCTGCGCCATCCAGTCGAGCCAGATGCCCCGGCCCGTATTGTGTATGCGGTTGTGGCGGATCACCACGTCGATGGCACCGTGCAGCTTGATGCCTGCGATCTCGGCACCGGTAAAGAGGCGTTCGACCCAGGTATCGTGGATATGGTTGTCGTATATCTGACTGAATACCGCCCCCAGGCTGCCTACGATGCCGGCCTGCTCACAATGAAAGATCTCATTGTTCCGGACGATATGGGATCCTATGTTCTCTTTCGACCAGCCCTCCCGCAGCGCACGGAAGATCACCTCATTGTAATGTGTGGCGCCGTCAATGCAAGGGTTCTTCGACCATACGTTCTGGCCGGTCTTCCGGTCTTTCCCCAGGGTGATCCCCACACACCGGGCGTCGCTGATCACATTGTCCTCGATGATCCAGCCTTTGCTCCAGAAGGTCCCCAGCAGACCGATCTGTTCGGCCGTGGGCGGAGCCCAGGGCGTGGCCGCCTGCTGCATGACAAAGCCACGCACAGTAATATAGTCCACGCCCGGTTTGCCGGGATAGAAGCAAGCCTCCCGCACGGTGATCTCCACCGTATCCCTGTTGGGATCATGATCCCCGAAATTGGCATAGAGGTATGTATTCTGATCGTCCGACTCACAATGCCAGGGATACAAATGACGTCCGTCACGGGTATCCAGCAGGACCGGCAGGAAGAGGTTCTCCAGGATATCCGACTCGTACAGGGCACGGCCGTTGAGGAATACTGCGCCCGGATGATGTACCCGGCCCCTGCCATTGAACCAGTCTCCATGCAGGACTTCTTTGTAGGGATTGAAATCACCAAAAAACGTATCGGGG
>WFRO01000252.1 GCA_015486475.1 Bacteroidales bacterium | reverse complement strand
TTTTATGTTAAAACTTGATGTTCACATTGAATCCGAAACTTCTCGTGGTAGGCAGGGTGAAGTACAGGATCCCCTGTGCGAAGTTACTGGTACTGTAACTTGAGATCGGGTCGAAATTCTCCATATCCTTATAAAGGAAGCCGAGATTCCTGGCGATCAGTCCCACCGACAGGGATCCGATGAAATTGTTCTCGAAGAGCTTCTTGGGCAGGGTATAGGTCAGTGACATCTCACGCAGCATGACGAAGGTCTGATCATACACATAGTTGGAGGCGATCCCCGCCACCGAACCCCAGTACTGCTGACCGGTGATCTCCGTGGTGTTTTCCGTCCAGACAGGGTCGTCAGGGGTGCCGGTGTTATAAACAGCATCCAGGGTGACCCCGTCACGGTATTGCAGGGAACGCGTCGTGACCCCTGAAGCATCCAGCGAGGCATCCGTACCGGAGAAGAGCTGGCCGCCAAAACGCATATCCAGGAGGGCGTTCAGTGTGAACCCGTAAAAACGGAAGGTGTTGGTAATACCGCCTACCCAGTCGGGCTGGTAGTTGCCCAGATATACCTTGTCGGAAGTGGCCAGGGGACGACCCTGGGCATCCACCACCATACGACCGTCATCGGTACGCAGCCAGTCGGTGCCGTAAATATCCCCGTATCCGCCGCCTACCGTGGCCTGAACCACTACGTTGCCGGCATTGGTCGTACTGAAGATATATTTATCCACGCCCTCGATCAGCTCATCCAGCGTGTTCTTGTTATGGGAGAAGTTCAGGGATATATCCCAGGAGAACTTATCCGTCTGGACAGGAATGCCTCCCAGCATCATTTCAAACCCTTTGTTGCTCATCTGCCCCACATTGCTGCGGAACCTTGAGTAACCGGTGGATGGTGAGACGGGGACGTCCATGATCAGGTCCTCTGATTTGATGTTGTAATAGGAGAGATCACCGTACAGCCGGTTTTTGAACATCCTGAACTCGAGACCGAATTCCAGCGAACTGGTCTGTTCCGGCTTCAGATCCGGGTTCATCTTTACCGAAGGCCTTGAAAGCGTGGTCAGACCCAGATAGCCGTTCTGCTGCAGGTTGTAATAAATGTCCAACTGGTAAGGACCGGTATCGCTACCCACTTTTGCCCAGCTGCCGCGGATCTTCAGCAGGTCCAGTATGCTGGCATCCGGATCGATGAATTTGTTGAGCAACACCGAAAGACTGACCGAAGGATAGAAATAGGACCAGTTGTTTTTCGGCAGCGTGGACGACCAGTCGTTACGCCCTGTGACATCCAGATAAAGGAAGTTATTGTAAGAGAGGGATAACGAACCGTACAGTGAGTTCACCCTCTTCTTGACCAGAGGCGTATAGGAGGGGATCAGCTCGCGGGCACTGGCCGTGGTAGGTTTGGTCGGGATCTTGAAGTCGTCTCCGTAAATACCCATATGCTCGCGGGTATTGATCCGCATGTTACCGCCGAAATTGGCGCTCAGATTGAAATCTGACCCGAGATCCTTGTTGAACATAAAGAGGAAATCAGCATTGGTCTCATTTGTATTATAAGTACGGAAATTGAAACGGCCGGTACTGTAAAACCAGTGTCCGTACTGGTTGATCGTTTCGATCTTCTGCGAGACAAAGTCGGTACCTATACGTACAAAGGCCGACAGCCAGTCGGTGAACTCATAGGTGGCCTTGGCAAAACCCAGCGTCCTGTTGCGGGTGTCTTTGTTGACATCATGGTACTGTACCCAGTAGGGGTTACCGTTGGTACCGTTGGTGTAGGTGCGTACCGAATAATCGGGGTTCTGATAGTCTTTCAGGTCGTTGATGTCCAGGTTACGCGGGATATCATACAGATAAGCCATGACACCTTCTGTTCCCTGGAATGGCCGCTGGTTGGCCTTCTGCACAAAGTAGGTTACTTTGGCGTCGACGGTCAGCTTCTTCGATATATGCCCTACGGTACGCAGGTCGAAACTGTTCCTGGTAAGGCCTGCATTGGGCAGGATGGAACGTGCGTGGTTGTTGGTGTAACCAAAACGCAGGGTGTAACTGTCATTGCCCCCTTCCAGTGCCAGGGTGTTGACCAGGTTGGAACCGGTCTGAAAGAAATCCTTGACATTGTCAGGCTGAGGTACATAGGGACGTGTCTCACCTGTCCAGTAGATCTGATTGGAACCGTCCATGCGGGCACCCCACGAACCTCCGTGGTTGCGCAACTCATCAACATCATTATAAGTGTTGCCGTCCGAACCCTGTCCGTATTCGTTCTGATAATGGGGCAGAAGCAACGGATGCGAGAATTCTGTCGAAGAGCTGAAATTCACTCCGATGCCTTTCTGGGCCTTTCCTTTCTTGGTGGTGATCAGGATCACACCGTTGGCAGCACGCGAACCATACAGAGCTGCAGCGTTCGGGCCCTTCAGCACCGTGATCGAGGCGATGTCATCGGGGTTGATGTCCGAAATACCGGTACCGTAGTCATCCCTCCGGTAGTTGGCCGTACCCGAGCCGTTGGCACTCCCAAAACCTGAGTTGTCGATCGGGATACCGTCTACAACATACAGGGGCTGGTTGTTGCCCGTCAGGGAGTTGTTACCGCGGATGATCACACGCGTACCCCCGGCAGGTCCCGATGGTGACTCGGTGATGACCACCCCTGCCACACGCCCGGAGAGCGAGTTGACGACGTTGGTCTGCTTAACCGTAGAGAGATCCTTGCCGCTCACTTCC
Organism: Bacteroidales bacterium; assembly: GCA_015486475.1. Classification (GTDB taxonomy): domain Bacteria; phylum Bacteroidota; class Bacteroidia; order Bacteroidales; family VadinHA17; genus DRPN01. Next base: position 7,094 of record WFRO01000252.1, on the reverse strand, counting down.
GAGACCGCAAAACCCAGCGCCTTCTTCTCTTTAGAGATACCCAGCGAGGTAACAACTACCTCGTCGAGCTCTACGTTACTCGGTTCCATGACCACATCTATCGTGGTCTTGTCACCGATCTCAACCTCTTTTGTGGCCATCCCGACAAATGAAAACTCCAGAACCCTGGCATCTGCCGGTACCGTTATGGTATAATGACCATTCATGTCGGTAATGGTACCTGAGGTGGTACCTTTTACCACTACGCTCACTCCGGGAAGCGTACTCCCGTCATCTGCGGAAGTCACAGTCCCCGAGATCGTTTTCTGCTGTGCCATTGCACTTCCCAGAAATGCAATGAACACGATCAGCAAAAGAAAAGGTCTCTTTTCCATAAACTACAGTTTTTAGGTTAATAAAATTGAACAGATCGTACTCATAGTCCCCGGTCGGGTCGTACTCATAGTCCCCGATTGGGGACCGAAATTTATAAATTATATTGATGTGATGTGTTAAAATATGTTAAAAAAATGCAAAGATACTTTCGGTAAAATGACCGGTAACCCGTATAAAATACAGGTTTTCAATAAATATGCATAAGTTGATTGTAATATATCTTAACAATAAAAAAGCCGCCCGGCCAAAGCCATCCGGGCAGCTTACGACTCCGAAGCGATAAAACCTGGAACCTGGAACCTGAAACCTGAAACCTGAAACCTGAAACCTTTTCAATGCAATGAAACCGATCCGTATTTGGACTGTATTGTAACTTTGGATCTGGAATTCTTATCCGTCCCGATCAGTCCGCTCACCTCCGATGAGTTGTTCTTGACGATGCGGTTGACCCGGGCTTCCGGATAGTTCATTTTGCAGTACGAAGCGCTTCCTTTCAGATAATAGGAAGCCTCCGGATCTATCCTTATTTTGACGCCTCCGTATGCATTGTCAACATCAATGCTGATGAAACCGGCCGGCACATGGTCGATCTCCACGCCCGTATAGCGGGTCTCCAGCGAGATCTTCTTTCTTACCTCACCGGCTTTGATATCCCCGTAAGATGCTACCAGCACCAGGTTGTTGACCGTGCCGAACCTGAATTCATCATATTTCGACTGGAAGACCACCGAGCTGATGTTATCGATCTGCAGGTGGGAATATTTGGTGTCGCCCGCGATTGCCTTGCCATGTTTGATCTCCAACTTTGAATATTTCATCTCCAGCATGAGCCACCCTGCCTCTTCGATCGTTCCTTTCGAATAGGCCAGCGTGAGGGTGTTGAGCGGCTTGATATTGCCCCGGCTCAGTTTGTTGATCCTGACAAAACCATATCTTATTTCAAGATCAGCCTGACCCGAGAGCTCATTGATGAACACATCACCATATTTGTTCAGTAGTTGGAAGTTAATGTATGTAGGAGCGTGGATCGTGTAATCGATACTGAACTTTTTTTTGTCATGGCTGCTATACCATCTTTCGATAGAATTCTCATCTATCTGCGTTTCAGCTGTGATCTTATTTCCGGATTGACTGAATGACACATGAATATATTCAATGAGAGGCTTTCCTTTGAACTTAGCAGGGTAATCGATGGTCACTACCACATCAATGACCAGACTGTCCTTGTTCCAGTTGATGAGGTTAACATCGCCGTATTTGTTGGTTACGGAGAGTATCGTATGGGGGCCTGTGATATATTCCTTGTGATACTGTTTTTTTACCTCCTCGGGGAGGCCGGCAAAAATCTGACCGGCGATCAGCAGGAAAAGAGCGGAAGTGACGAGTGCCTTACATGGTTTTTGTCTCATGGCTTGTATGGTTTTTTGTTTGTAATGCGGACAATTGACGGATGATATTGTTGATAACATCCAGCTTGATCTCATAATACTCTGTCATGGCCTGCAGGAGCCGTTCATCCCCGGGGTTCATCTGTAACTCCTTCTGCAGTTCCGTATACAGGGGATCCATGCCGGAGAGCTCCTTGTGCAGGATCTTCTTCTGTGTGCTGTCCCCGAAAAAATGCATGGTCTCCAGGGAAGAGAGTTTTGCATTGACCAGGGAGGTGTAGTATAGCTCTGTTTCCTGATATTCGTTTTCATAAGCAGATCTCCGTGCTTTTTCCCCGCGTGGCAGGATCCCGCTGTGTTCCAGGACCCACAATCCCGAGAGAACAAAAAGGAGGATCACTCCGGCAATGCGCAGATAAGGCCTCAGACCAAAGAAAATGTTTTTTCGCCGCGAGCGGTCCAGCCTTCGTCCGAACCGCTCTTCATGCCCTGCAGGCGGCTCTTTTTCCAGCAGCTCCCTGTTGTTTTTTATGAATTGTTCCAGTTCGTCCATGTTATTTTTTCCTCCTTAGCTGTTCTTTAAGTTTCTTCCGGGCCCTGGAGTACTGTGTCCGGGAGGTGACAGGGGAAATGCCCAGGATGCCTGCGATCTCCTCATGATCATAACCTTCCAGAAGGTAAAGGGAAAGTATCGTTCTGTATCCGTCGGGCAAGGCCTGGATGGCGTCCCGTATTTTCACTGCATCGTACGCTTGTTCCGTCTTGTCTGCCTCGTCTTCCCCTGAAGTAACATCTTCTCTGATCTCCGCTTTTTCAATATCTTCAAAGGTCACTTTTTTCGTTCGCAACAGGTCCAGCGAGCGGTTGATGACGATCTTTTTCATCCAGGCCCCGAAACTGACCTCTCCCTTGAACTCTCCGATCTTTTCAAAGGCCGAGAGGAAAGCTTCCTGCATCACATCTTCCGCGTCCTGTTCAGTCTTTACGATCCTCAGTGCTGTATTGTACATTGCCTTATAATACAATTTGTACAGACCGAACTGGGCCTGACGGTCACCTTTGCGGCATCCCTCTACCAGTTGCCGGTGAATGTCCGCTATACTGTTTTTTTCAGGCCCCATTCTTCATCGTAAAGACGTACAAGGGAATAAAATGTTGCATGCCATGGCAGAAGCTTTCCTCCTGCCGGAGATCACCGGACGATCATCCGGCAGGAGAAGGTTTTACGGCCGGTGTTGATCAGCAGGATATACAGCCCTTTCTCCTTAAAATTGAAGGAGAACGGGATATTCTCTCCTGTCGTGGCTGCTGGCAGGACCTGCTGGTGAACGACCTTCCCGTCCGCAGCAAATACTTTCAGCAGGGTACCTGCCCGGATGTTCTCCGGAAGTACCACGGAAAAAGTACCTTCGTTGGGATTGGGATAGACCGTGAAACTGTTCCTTCCTTTCCGGTCCGGGAATATTTTGGGGACAGCCAGCGGACTGTCATAGAGATAGACATAAAAGGTTCCCTCCAGATTGCCGCCACTGCCGTCCAACTGTAACCAGTAGGTTCTGCCGGGGGTCAGTCCCCTGACCTCCTCCAGGGCAGCGGCATAGTCCAGATCACTGCCGTGATAGTCGTCATTGGCTGCCAGGAGGATATAATTCCCTGCAAGGATGCTGTCGGGCGAGGGTGAGTCATACAGGGCGATCTGGTTGTCAAACCCTTTGGTGTCAACAGAGAGCACACCCGTGGAAGGAGCCGTGATGCGGAACCATACCGAATGGGCCAGGTAACCCTGGCCGGTACCGAACTCGTCACACCAGGTGCTGTCCGTATTGCAATCGCCGGCAGGAGGCATGGGCTCCCCATTTTCGACCGTCGCCTCATAGTTCACGAAAGGCCCGTTCTCCCCGTAGGCCAGGGACAAAGAGTATCTGATGTTGTCATTGGGCCATACGTTCACCGTCACCGTATCGGTATCCGAACATTCCCCCTGCGTTCCCAGAAGCATATAGATCGTGGCCGTATCCGGGTGCTCAGTGATCTTTTCTTCGTACAGCGTATCTCCCCTGGAGGGAATGACCCAGGCATATTGATCCGCTCCTTTTCCTTTCAGGATAAGATCGTTCCCCTTCCAGTAGTATTGTGCGAAATTTTTCTGGATGGAAAGATCGATGAAAGTGTCTACCTCCACGTAATCCCTGCGATGCAGGCTGTCCAGTAGGCCATTATGGTATATGATAAGCTCTGCATCCTTGGATCCTTTGCTCAGGAATTTTACCTGCACCGTATCTTTGTTGGTGAGGGTCAGGGGTTCCCCGTCGGGGAGGAAGTACCACCGCAGACTGTCTTTTTCGCCGGGGTACTCGTTGTAAAAAGTGAAAATCCCTCCCTTGCATGATCTTATTTTATCTGATGAATATTCTGCATAAAGAGGGATCGTATCCGGGAAGTGCAGTTTGCTTTCCCACAACCCCCGTCCATAGGTGCCGGCCCGTAACATACTGTCGGGATAGTAGATCTGCATCTCGTTAACAATAACATTGGGAAGGCCGTTGCTGAAATCTTTCCAGGTATTCATCGAGAAGTCCCGCACATAGACCCCCAGATCTGTGCCGGCATACACCCTGCCATTGGTTTTATCCTGATAGACAATGCAATTGACAGGTACGTTGGGCAGGCCCGCTGAATAATTGCTCCAGATTTCTCCGCCATCTATGGAATGATATACCTTGCTCAAAGGGGTGAACCCGGACAGGGTCACCCAGATCTCGCGGGGATCATTGGGGGAGATGACCAGGTCGGTGACATAGACGCCTGACGGCAGGCCCATGTATATGCTCTTCCAGCTTATGCCCCCGTCTTCCGAACGCCAGAGATTGCCGTTGATGCCGGCATAGATGAAGTCCGGGTCCCGCGGAGAGATCCGGATCACCTTGTATTTGCTGTTGGCGGAGAGGCCGTTGGTCAGTTTTACCCACTCGTCTCCCCGTGACAGGGTGCGGTAGATCTCATCGTACCCGGCATATAGGACAGCCGGATCGTCCGGCGCCATGACATAAGGAGTGACCCAGGCTCCTTTCCCTGCATTGTCGGGTTTGATGCCGTTGAAGGTCACACCGCCATCCGTCGACCTTTTGAGGTTGCCGTATTGTGACGAAGCATACAGGGTGTTCGTGTCCGTAGGGTCGATGATGCACTCCATGCCGTCGCCGCCGATCAACACATTCCAGCTGGTGTCCCGCCACAGGATGGTGCTGTTGTCCTGACTGCCCATCATAGCTGTCTCCCTCTTTTCATCTGTGGTACCGATCCTGTAGATCTGCAGGATGGGCAGGCCATAGCTCAGGTTGGTAAAGCTCCCTCCTTTGTCATTGCTCTTGTACAGGCCTCCGTCGTTGCCGGCAAAGAGAGCACCGGTGCCCGGCTGGAAACGCAGCGTATGCTGGTCCACATGGATATAGGCCACGCCATGTTCGGCATATTCAGGATATCCCCAGGTCTTCAGATGCCACGATCCTCCGCCGTTGGTGCTTTCCCAGATATTGATGCCTCCCACCAGCATGTGGTTGGCGTTCTCCGGGTCGATGTCCATGGCCAGGTCATACCATCCCTGTCCGTCATCACTGTCGCCGGTGGCTGAGTTGCCGAGGATATTGGTCGTCGTACCGCTTAAGAGCATTGTCCAATGCAGGCCGCTGTCGAAAGAACGGTAAACGCCATAGAGTCCACTGGTATTTTTATCAGCTCCCACAAGATAGACCGCTGCCGGCTTGTCAGGTGTGACCGCCAGCTTGATCCGTCCCATTTTGTCCTTGTCAAGTCCGTTGTTGATCTCCTGAAAGGACTTCCCACCGTCTATAGACCGGTAAACCGTAGCCCCGTTGCCATGGGTGGCGGCATAGATCACGGAAGATTTACCGGGCATCAGTTCAATATCCTTGAATTTCCCGCTGACGACCCGCCGGACATCCATCCCTTCGTTCGTGATCAGATACAGCCCGTTGCTCGTGGCGGCGATCATCGTGTCCGGCTGGTCGGGGCGGATGACCAGGCGGTTGACCAGGTATTTCTCCTCGCGGCTGAAGCTGAGACCGGTCTCTTCCCATGTGGCCCCTCCGTCATTCGAGCGCAGGATACCCACGGAATACAGTTCCCCGGCATCCCGGTCGCCCGTGGCGATAAAGATCGTGTCTGGATGACCCGGATAAAGGGCTATGTCGGAGATGCCGATGCAGGCCAGCATGTCTCCCAGCGGGGCCCAGTGACGGCCTCCGTCGGTGGTCTTCCAGATGCCTCCCGTGGGAGCTCCTATATAAAAGGTGTTGCTGTCAGTGGGATGAAAGGCTATGCAGTCCACACGGCCATTGCCGATCACCTGTCCTGTCCCCAGGCGGGTGGGGGGATCAACGGGCCCCACCAGATGCCAGTCCCCCAGTAATTCGCCCTTGCTCCTTGCTTCCTGCTTCTTCAGGATCTCCTCCCACAGGATATCCGAAGGGATCTGTCCCTCCCCGGAAAAACGGGGCTCCACCAGCCAGGCCCACCGCTCAAAAAGTTCGGAGGCCTCATCCTCTTCGATATCACCGGCAGGATGCTCCTTCTCCATATACGTATGAAAAGCTTTCTTTAAAGCCATGAACCTCGCCTGGTCCGTGGCCTGTTTGGGAGCATGATAATATTGCATCCAGGGCTGGGCGTCCGTAAAGAGGGGGACAAGCACCAGTAATATAATACTCAGTAAAAATTTCATAAGCGCGTGGTAAAAAAGATCACTCTCTCCTGCAAATATACAAAATGGTGCACAGCCCCTCCGTTTTTTCATCAAAATAGGTGAAAAACACCGGTAAGTGGAGTACCTGGAATGTGAAGTTTGGAGTTTGGAGTGTGGAGTGTGGAGTGTGGAGTTGAAGTTAAAAGTTAAAAGTGCCTAAAGTTAAAAGTTGCAGGGTGCTGCCCGCCCGGCTGACGCCAGTCGGACGGGGGTGCAGGGTGCTGGGTGCTGGGTGCTGGGTGGATCGGTTCCATGCTCTACGCGCTATGCACTTTTCAAACTCTTTCCACTCTTCATACTTTTTAGACTTTTCGACCTGTTCGCCCTTCATCAATCATCGTTCTTCCTTCCTTATGCCTTTCCTCGTCCGACGTAGCCGCAGGCGTAGGCGGATGCCTTTATACTTTTGCCTTTCTTAGCGTCCTCTGCGTGAAGCCATTCAAAATTCAAAAATCAGCAATCATCATTCAAAATTATTTCTCTTCATCTCTTCATCCCTTCATCGCTTCATCGCTTCATCGCATTATCGCTCCCTACTGCCTACTCCTTACTCATCTCCGGTTCCTGAG
>WFRO01000251.1 GCA_015486475.1 Bacteroidales bacterium | reverse complement strand
TCCCAGGGTCTTGAACGCTATTTTGTGCTTTCCTGCCATATCTCTTCCTCCACGCTCACCAGTTCCCCTTCCATCGAGAAAGGGGCGACCGAGGTGATGTTCACCGTTACGAATTTTCCTATGAGGGAGGTGTCTCCGCCGGGCGAGAGGAAACGCACCGGGATCCGGCCCTCCGTATGCCCGGAAAGGTATCCGTCCTTGCGGTCCTTGCCCGTCACCAGCAGGGTCGCCGTCCGTTGCAGCATCGCCCGGGTGGCCCGCAGGGCGCTCTCCTCCAGATCGGTGGTCAGACGGTGCAGCCGGTCTTTTTTAACTTTCATGGGGACATCATCCTTCCGGCGGGCGCTCACCGTCCCCGGCCGGGGAGAATATACGGCTATGTATGCCATATTGAACTCCATCTCGCGCAGAACCTGGCGTGTATGTTCGAACTGCTCCTCCGTCTCACCCGGAAACCCTACGATGATATCCGTAAAAAGGGTGGTCTGCGGCAACTGCTCCCGGATGTAGCGTACGATCCTGCGGTAATCATCCACCGTATGCTTGCGGTTCATTCTCCTCAATACCTCATCATCTCCTGCCTGCAGGGGCAGATGGATCTGTTTGGCCAGTGAGGGATGACTGGCGATGGCATCTACCACATCCGGCCCCATATCCCTGGGATGGGGAGAGGTGAAATAGACCCATATCCTGCGCCCCGTAGCATCTGCCATCCCGCCGATTCTCTCCAGCAGTCGGGCAAAGGTGATCTCTTTTCCTTTTTTGTCCAGACCGTATGAATTGACGTTCTGTCCCAGTAGGGTAATTGATTTGTACCCCCGCTCCAGGAGGCCGGCGATCTCTTCCAGCACTTCTCCGGAAGGCCGGGAGACCTCCCGGCCCCGCGTATAGGGGACTGCACAGTAGGTGCAGAATTTATCACAACCGTTCTGTATCGGCACAAATGCCTCGAAAGGAGAGTGCAGGGAGGGCTCTATCTCCCACAAACGGTCCAGAACAGAGCGGTCGTTGCCGTCGGCCGTCTCCTGTGCCAGACGGGTGAGGGAGAGCATATCCCCCGGTTGCCGGGCAGGTGGTGTACTCTTTTTCTGCTGCTCCTGTAAAGCATAAGGTGTGACCACCCCATATTGTGACAACAGCTCCGGCAGGCCGGGCAGCTCATTGGTGGTGAAGACCAGGTCGAAAAGCTTCAGGAACTTCTCCCTGTCGGCCGGCAAGACACAGCCGGTCAGGAACGTGATCACCGGCCGCTGCTCCTTCATCCTGTTCCACTTGTGTATTTTCATATACACCTTGTCGATGGCTTTCTGCCGTACGGAGCAGGCGATCACACCCAGCAGATCCGCCTCTTCCTCCTTTTGGGCAGGAGCATATCCCATGCCTTCCAGTACCGTGACCAGACGTTCACTGTCGGAAATGTTCATCTGGCATCCCAGTGTCAACACAAAATACTTCATCTCCTGCAACCTTATTTTTTGCAAAAATAGAGGAAAGATTTGAATATCCGGGAATTTCAGGAAGAATATTTAGATTCATTTTAAATAGATCGGCCGGACCCAAAAAAAGCGGTCATCTGCCGGACCGCTGTAAGGGATGATCTTTTTCTCAGACTTTGAGCCTTTTTTCGATCTCTTCGATCTGCAGCCGGAAGCGTTTGTCCGTCTCGATCAGGTTATTGACCGTTTTGCAGGCATGGAGTACGGTGGCGTGGTCTTTTCCCCCGATACGGGAGCCGATGGTGGCCAGGGAGGATTTGGTGAGGCTTTTGGAAAAGAACATGGCCACCTGGCGTGCCTGCACGATCTCGCGTTTGCGCGTTTTGGACAGGACCAGGTCGATGGGGATGTTGAAATAGTCGCACACCACCTTTTGTATATAGTCGATGGAGAGCTCCTTGTGGGTGTTTTTCACCAGCTTGTCGATCATTTTGCGGGCCAGGTCGAGGGTGATCTCTTTTTTGTTGAGTGTCGACTGTGCCAGCAGAGAGATCAGGGCGCCTTCCAGCTCCCGGATGTTGTTGGAGATATGGGTAGCGATGTATTCCAGGATCTCATCGCTCATCTCAATGCCGTCGTTGTAGGTCTTTTTCCGGAGGATGGCCAGACGGGTTTCAAAATCAGGCGACTGCAGGTCGGTGGAGAGTCCCCACTTAAAACGGGAGAGGAGACGCTGCTCCAGTCCCTGCAGTTCGACAGGGGCTTTGTCCGAGGTGAGGATCAGCTGCTTGCCGCTCTGGTGCAGATGGTTGAATATGTGGAAAAAGATGTCCTGCGTCTTCTCCTTGCCGGCGAACTCATGCACATCATCCACGATGAGCACGTCGATCATCTGGTAAAAATGGAGGAAATCGTTCCGGGTATTGTTGCGGATCGACTCGATGAACTGCGTCTGAAACCGGTTGGCGGTGACATACAGGACGGTCAGCTCGGGAAAATGTTCTTTGACCTCGATGCCGATGGCCTGGGCCAGATGGGTCTTGCCCAATCCGGAATCGCCATAGATAAAAAGCGGGTTGAAAGCCGTCTTGCCGGGTTTCTGGCTCACGGCATACCCCGCCGAACGGGCCAGCCGGTTACATTCCCCTTCCACAAAGTTGGCGAACGAATATTCGCTGTTGAGCTGCGGCTCGATACGTAATTTCTTTAATCCGGGAATGATGAAGGGATTGCGGATAGAGATCTCGTCCTTGTCCATGGGCACGGACAGCGGCTTGTTGCGGATCTGAGTCCGGTTGCGTGCCGGAAGACGCACCGTGTAAGGCTTGGTGGCGACCGCTGCATTCTCCATCACTACGTTGTACTCCAGCTTGGCATCCGCCCCCAGCTCCTTGCGGAGGGTCTTTTTCAGCAGATCAATATACTGCTCCTCGAGATATTCGTAGAAAAAAGGACTGGGGACCTGGATCGTCAGCACATTGTCCCGGAGTTTTACCGGTACGATAGGCTCAAACCATGTCCTGAAACTGACGGATGGAACATTATCTTTAATGATCTGGAGACATTTATTCCATACGATTTCATGATCTTTGTCCATGGTTTGTTGCCTTTGAGAAATAGTTAATCCGGAGTGAAAACGGAAAGCAATTTTGTTAAAAAAAATGTAAAAAAAAAATTAAAATTCGCTTGTTTTTTCCAAAAAATCCTACTGTGTTTATTTACAATATCTTTATGTTATGAGAAATTGAAAAAAAAATCAAAATATATTTAACTAACAGATTTTCAGTAATATAAATATAAAGTTGGATAAGTCTGTGTGGTTGAAAGGTTTAGTCGTCATCAGTTGAAGTCATTAGGTCAGGGGCCGGGAGACACGCAGGATCCTTCGTCAAAGAAAAAATATATTTTGTCAAATCCCGGGACCCGAAAAGAGGGGACAGGATCAGAAAAGCTTGACCCGGATGTATTTTTTCGGGTTTTCCGTGATCTTGGTGACCAGGGTATCGAGCCGCATCGTCAGGTTCTGGATGGCCAGGTAGAGGCTGTCGTTGGTGGTGAGTTTGCCCAGCGATCCTTCTCCGTTATTGATCCGTTCCATCAGCAGGGCAGTGCCTTCCAGGGTCTTGTTCAGGTTGTCAATGACGGCGGTGATATCAGCCTGAGAGAGAGAGTCACTCACCTGGTTCAGGTTGTCCATCACATGATCCAGTTTTTGCAGGTTGGCGTTCACCCCTGTGAGGATCGTCTGTACCTGTCCGTCCCGGCGGGTCACCATGGTATCGAGGGAATAGCTTAGCCGGCGGATGTTCCCGAGGGAAGCACGCAGGTCGCTGATACTGCCGGTGAGATCATTCTTAAAATCTTCATTCATCATTCCATGGATGGAGGTAGCCAGCGAATCCAGTGTCTCCACCAGGTGCTCGGTCTTTTCTTTCAGGGGGATGATCTCCTGGTTGACCTGGTCCAGGAGGCTCAACTCCACCTCGCCGGGAAGCGTATCCCCGTATTCCAGAAGATTTTGGGAGCTTCCTTCCAGGATGTTGATGGCTTTCGTCCCCATGATATCCGCACTGATCAGGAGAGCCTTCGAATCGGCAGGGAGGTGCAGGTTCTCTTCCAACTGGATCGTGACCAGTAGTTTGGCAGGGATGTCTTCGGTGAATTTTATGTCATCCACAAGACCTACCTTGTAGCCCTTGATAAAGACCGCACCGGACTCCTTCAGGCCGTTGATATCGTCATAGATAACATAATAGGTATGCGAGGGCTTCAGCAGGTTGATACCTTTAACATAGTTGAATAACCAGATAAAAACGATCAGGGTCAGGGTTATGATGATCCCCACTTTGATCTCTGTCGAATGTTTCTTCATGACCAGTCTTTGTAGAAAAACTTTACAAATTAACGATTTATTTCTTTCAGTGCATCATCCAGGGGGATGATTTTATCTGCGCGCACCCCTACGACGAATGCTCCCGGAAAGGTTTTTACCAGTATTTTCCGCAGATCTTTGGCTTCGGTGAGCGATCCGGTATGTCCGATAATGTATTTATATCGTTTCCCGTCCCATATCTCTGTCACCGGAGAGTATTTTTTCAGTTTTTTGTTATCACCGGGGATCTTTTTGACCGAGGCCATTACCTGTACCCCCAGCCAGGCAGTGGCAGTATCCTGTTTTTCAAAAGAGAAATTGCTGCGGCTCTCAATGCGTGTCTTGTATTCTTTGAACGCCCGGTAGATCGCTGAGGCGATGATCGCCTGACCATTCTCAGACCGCAGGAACGTCTCCTCCCGCGGATTGGACAGGAAGCCCGTCTCGATCAGCACGCTGGGCATATAGGTGGTCCACAGCACCATAAAGGGTGCCTGCCGTACGCCCCGGTCGTGACGGCCTGCCCGTTTGCGGAACTGGTCCTGTACCAGGGCAGCGAACTCCAGGCTCTGTGAACGGTAGACATTCTGCGCCATATTGAACGTGATCATCGAGACCGGGTCGTTGGGATCGAATCCTTCGTAATGCTGCTTGTAGTTAGCTTCCAGGGTGATCACATCGTTCTCTTTTTTAACGACCTCCATATTGCGGTTGTTCTTGTCGATCCCCATCACATAGGTCTCCGCACCCGTGATGTTCTTATTGGGGTTTGAGTTGCAGTGAATGGAGATGAACAGGTCTGCATGGGCTTTGTTGGCGATCTCACCCCGTTTATACAGCTCAATGAAAACATCTGTGCTCCGGGTGTATATGACCTGCAC
>WFRO01000250.1 GCA_015486475.1 Bacteroidales bacterium | reverse complement strand
GGCCGTGCTGAATTTCGATCGTGAATACCGGTATTATGCCGACCTGGCTTTTGACAGGAGCGTATGGCATGCCAACGGTAATGATGATGACGATGATCCCTGGGTCATCAAGAACCGGCGGGGAGAATACTCCTCCATCTTCGAGATCAGCCAGTACTCGGTCACCGGTTACTGGCCCAAGAAGATCGTCCACCTGGAGAATGAGATCCGTAACGGATCGTGGTATTATATCACTGACTATGCCTGGCCGGTGATACGTCTGGCCGATCTGTACCTGTATTACGCAGAAGCTTTGAACGAGATCAACGGCCCCTCCGCAGATGTATATGAATATATCAACAGGGTACGCGAACGTGCCGGCCTGGACGGGGTGCTGGAGAGCTGGTCAGCCCACTCCCGCAATCCTGACAAGCCCAAGACCAAGGCAGGCCTGCGCGAGATCATACATCAGGAAAGGCTCATCGAGATGTCGTTCGAGGGAGACCGCTTCTGGGACCTGCGCCGCTGGAAACTGGCACAGCAATACATGAACAACACCATCCAGGGATGGAATGTTGAGAAATTCGACCCGCTGGAGTATTACCGGGTAACGCCTGTTTTCTTCCAGTCTTTCACACTGAGGGACTATCTGTGGCCTATACCTGAGAATGAGCTGGTACTGAACCCCAATATGGTCCAGAACCCCGGCTGGTAATCAATGTTTTCAACAAACTCAAAAACTACGATCATGAAAAAAATACTCATATATCTCGGCATTCTCACCATCTTCGTTTACGGAGGTTGCAAGGAGGAGGATCTGCTGGGTCCCATCGATCATGACAAGACCCCTCCGGGACCGGTTAAGATCGTCAAGGTGACACCTGTCTACGGTGGCTTCGATATTGTGTACGATCTTCCCGGCGATGAGGACCTGCTTTATGTGAAAGCTGTCTATACCCTCACGGGAGACAAGGAAGTGGACAACAGGGCCTCGGCCTATACCAGCAGGATGACCATCGAAGGTTTCGGCGACACGGCCGTGCATGATGTGCAGTTGTATGCTGTCGACCGCAGCGGCAACGAGTCGGAGCCGGTCTCTTTCTCGGGCCGTCCGCTGGAGCCGCCCATCTGGATCATCGCCAGGAGCATAGATATCAGGGCCGACTGGGGTGGTGCCAAGTACACCTGGGCCAACCCCACCAATGCTCCGGTGGCCATTATGCTTATTGCACCCGACTCATTGGGTGAGATGAAGGTCTTCCACACCGTCTATACCGAGGTGGATTCCGGCAGCTATTCCCTGCGTGGTTTTGACACCATCCCCACCCCTTTCCGGGCGATCGTGCGGGACCGCTGGGACAACTTCTCCGACACGGTACGTCCCAACACACCTACCTACACGGTCACCCCGTGGTATGAGGCCCGTCTGGACAAAACCAAATTCCGTCTGGTGGAACTGGACAATGATACCAAATGGGATGCCTGGGCCGGCAAGCCGGAATATCTCTGGGATGACGACCTGACCACTTTCGGACACACCCAGGGAGACCATCCCTTCCCGCAGATCCTGTCCATCGACCTGGGGGTAAAGGTGATCCTGAGCCGTTTCAATGTCAACCAGCGCTCCCACAGCCAGACCTACTACGCCTATAATCACGGCAACCCGAAACGCTACGATGTGTACGGATCGCTGACCATCCCCGACCAGAGCGGCAACCTGGCCGACTGGACCAAGCTGAGAGAGACCTGTGTCTCGTGGAAACCTTCAGGCCTGCCCAACGGTCAGAACACCGACGAGGACATGACCCATTTTCTGGAGGGCGATGAGTACACTTTCTCTACAATGATCCCCATACGTTATTTCCGCTTTGCCGTACTGGAAACCTGGGACGGCGCAGGGTTCGTCGACCCGTGCGAGCTGACTTTCTGGGGTAATATCCTTGAAGTATACAATTAATTGTAATCCATCATACAATGAAAAATATAAAAGCTATAACGTTCATTACGACAGCTGCCCTGCTGGTCTTCCTGGCAGCCTGTAATAAAATGGAAGATTTCCATGCAAAGTATATCAAGGACGGTGAGATCATATACACCACCAAGCTGGATTCGGTACAGACCTTTGCCGGTTATCAGCGGGTGCAGATCGTGGGCCTGCTGAAAGAAGCTTTCGGGGTGAAAGAGATCATTATCTACTGGAATGACCGGCAGGACTCCCTGATCACTTCTTACACCAAAGAAAATGATCTGGATACGGTTTCGATCATCATCCCGGACCTGGAAGAGAAGTCCTATCTTTTCGAGATCTATACCTCCGACGGGGCAGGTCACCGTTCCGTAATGGTACAGGCCTTCGCCACCTCTTACGGTGACCGATACCGATCTGCCCTGTATCCGCGTACGGTCAAGACGTATTATATCCAGAATGCGGATACCCTGGGCATGCATTTCCTCCCTGCCGACGAACTGGAGTTGCACAGTGAGGTGAGATATACCGACACCTCCGGCAGTGAGATCGTGCTCAATATTACGACTAAACAGTCAACAGGCCTGCTGCCGGCATATTCTTCCGGGATAGATATCCGTTCCTGGTATCTCCCCGAGAAGACAGCCATCGACTCTTTCCCTTCCGACTGGAGGACAACAGAAGTGGGGATATACCATAGTTCCGGCGTGTTCAATCACCCGCTCACGGGTCCGAGGAACTACTCCATGGACAAAGCCGTGGTACGCCTCGACGAACGCACTTTCGAGACCGACTATGCCGATATGGGACAGTATGGTTACCGCATGAAACTGCGTGTACT
The DNA here is from genome assembly GCA_015486475.1 of Bacteroidales bacterium. Lineage (GTDB taxonomy): Bacteria > Bacteroidota > Bacteroidia > Bacteroidales > VadinHA17 > DRPN01. Next base: position 1,579 of record WFRO01000250.1, on the reverse strand, counting down.
GGACAACAACAACGTGCTGGTACTGCCTGTCGGAGAGACACCGTCCAACCTGGAGGCTGACGGTGTGAGCACCTATGATCCCGATGCACACAGGTTCGATCTGAAGACCAAGTACGAAGCCACGCTGGGATATCGCAACGTGACAGAGACGCTGGTCAAGAAATAAGAAGAAACAATGTCATAAAAAAAAGCCCCGGCCGGGGCTTTTTTTTTTTGAACGACTATCGATTATCGACGAACGATGAACGACTAAAAGTTGATAAGTTGAAGGGTTGAAAGGTTGAAGAGTTTTTCCGCAATCCCTAAACCACCAACTATGAACTATGAACTATGAACTATGAACTGTGAACTGTGAACTGTGAACCACGAACCACGAACTATTTCATCTTCCTGACGATATAACGGCCGACAAGAAAGCTGATCAGGATGGTGAGGATCAGGAGGCTGACGATGGAGGTAGCCTTGTCTGCCTTGTCCATGGACTGCATAAAGGCACGGATCCTGGAATAAAAGAAGATGCCCAGGGGATAATAGATCCCGATAAAAAGGGCCATGGCCACGGCCTGCACGATGAAATAGCGCTTCTTCGACACCTGCCCGAAGCCTGCCAGCACAGGGACCAGGATACGCACCTTGGGGATGAAGGTCAGGATCATTATGGTCTTCACCAGGTTCACGGACATCTCTCGCTGGTAGTTGTTCATGAACACAGGATACTTGACCGTCAGCGCATCCACCCATTTCGTGCGGTTGTGGGAAAAATAAAAAATGATCACATTTCGTGCGTAGAGGGCCAGAAAAGCCATCAGGCCTCCTCCCACGACGTTCATCAGACCATTGTGGGACAGCCAGGCGATAATGATGAGGGAGAACTCATCGGAGATGGGCGATACAAAATCGAAGATAATATAGTAAAAGGCGACTCCCAGATACGTATATCCGGTAACGATGCCATATAGATCCGTAGCGAGCAAAATATATCCTGCCTGGTGTTTATTACTGTTGTTAAATCAATGCACAAAATAACGGTTTTTTATCTTTCCCGCAAAAGATACAGGCCGGAGATGCGATCCTCTTGTGACATATCAACTTAATTATGACGCATCCAATACACCTTTTGCCCTTCGCGCCCCCTCTGTACAGGGGGATATATGGAAGAATGGAATAATGGAATGTTGGAAGAATGGAATAATGGAATGCTTTGACCGACGAAGTCCCGGCAGGCCGGGACGAAGGCGGGATGGAATAATGGGATGAGTAAGTAGTAGAGAGTAAGGAGTAAGTAGTAGGTAGCGATGAAGCGATAATGGGAGGATGCCTGCCTGCCGCAGGCAGGATGCGATGAAGTGATAAAGCTGAACCTGGAACTTTTAACTTTAGGCAATTTAGCGCACTTTAGGCACTCCAAGTACTCCACACTTTATAGCACCAGGGGGGCGGGCAGGCTATGTAACGCGTTGTTTTAAGGTTGACTTAATTCTTGTAAATATTTTTTATTTTAGGAGGATCTTAACCCTTGTCATCATGAAAACCTTCTTCCGTTACGAACAGCAGGCCCTGTCCGGGATCCCCGGCAGGC
>WFRO01000249.1 GCA_015486475.1 Bacteroidales bacterium | reverse complement strand
TAAAACAAAAGCTTTTGTACCACCTTCCAGCGGCCCCCGGACCGACTGGGTGCTGATACTGGATGATCCCGGAAAAAACTATCCCGATCCGGGAACACTGAAACCACAACTGTACGAAGATCTTAAATAAAGGATGCTGCCTCCGGGCGGAAAAGAAAACCGGCGATGGTGGTTGATGGAAAAAAATCAGGAGCTGTTTTTTCCCTTATAGGGGCACTTATTATCTTTTCATATTGTCTAAAGACAAATGCCGGAAGCCCTGTCCCTGCCGGTCCGCTTCTGCATCATTATTATTTATCCCCCCACGGGAACGATGCTGATCCGGGAACCAGGGAGAAACCCCTTCTGTCGGTGATGTCGGCCCTCGCCCGGTTGCAGGCGGGAGATACTCTTACTTTTCTGGATGGCGTTTACAGGATTGACCAGGAGATCATCATCCGTTGCCGGGGGACAAAAGACAAAAAAATTGTGATCGGGGGAGAAGCCGGTGGATCCGTGGTGATCGATGCGGAAAAAGTGCCGGGCCTCTCCGATAAGGATTACCCGTGGACACGGGGGGTGATCCAGATCGGGGAGGCGGCTTATCTGATCCTTCGCAACCTAAGGGTGATAAACAGCCACATGGCTGCTATCAACATTAACAAAAGTGATCATATCGATATTATCAACTGTGTTACCAGGAACAGCTTTGCCTCCGGTATCTCTGCCTGGCAGGGTTGTGACCACATCCGTTTTCTGGGCAATACCGTGATCCATGCCAATGACCTGGCCTGGGGACCGGTTCCGGTGAAAAAAAGATATGCTCCCCATGAAGCCATCAGTATGGCAGGCCCGGAATATTTTGAGATTGCCTGGAACCTGGTGGAGAACTGCAGGAAAGAAGGGATTGACGTGAAGGAAACTTCTGCCCATGGCACTGTTCATCATAATTTTGTTCATGACTGTGATCACCAGGGGCTTTATGCTGACAGTTGGTTCGGTGTGCTGGAGGATGTGGAATTCCATCACAATGTGGTCACCCGCTGTGAGGCCGGCATTGCCGTGTCGGCGGAGAACGGTCCGGTTACCCGGAATGTCAGGATCCATCATAACATTGTATTTGATAACCGGGCTGCGGGAATTTTTCTTTCGCGATGGGGAAAAGATCATAAAAGGGAAGACATACGGATATACAACAATACTTTCTTCCGGAACGGCCGGGGAGAAGCCAAAAAAGGCATGCAATGGCACTGGCTGGCCGGCGGCTGTTATATCTATTCGGTGAATCTGGAAAACATCATCATCAGGAATAATATTTTTTCAGAGGATGTTCCTTTTGAGATCGGATACAGCAATAAATACAAACCGGGTGATCTGGCTGCTAAGAAGATCGACATTTCCTGGAATCTGATCAATAATGTCAATGATGTCTCTTATCCGGTGTATCTGGCCGAATGGGCAAAGGATTCCGTTTATGCGATCACCGGGACACATCCTGTCCCGGATGAACCTGCTTTCATGGATCCGGCATCGGGAGATTTCCGGCTGAAAACCGGTTCTCCGGCTATCGATGCGGGGGATCCCGATCCCCGTTACCGGGATCCTGACGGGAGCCGGAATGACATAGGTGCAATACCTTACGGAACAGGGGATACGTGCTTCTGGTGGAAGAAGGGTTTTCCGCCGGTCATTAAATAATTCATTGTGTTTTTGCCGGATGAGCTAAAAACCATAACTAAAAATGAAATGTTACCTTAATTGATTTCTCGCACGGTATTGATAACTGTAATTATTTAAGATCATTTTTATGAAAAAAGAAAACATCATAACCCTGCATCCCGACAATCCCCATTATTTTTTATGGCAGGGGCAGCCCACAGTGCTGGTGACCTCCTCCGAGCATTACGGCGCCCTTATCAACATGGATTTTGATTTTGAGAAATATCTGCGGACAATTCATGACCTGGGCTATAACAATACCCGTGTCTTTTTGGGGGATTATGTCGAGGGCCCGCATGATTTTTGTATCGAGACCAACACCCTGGCTCCTGCACCGGGCAGGTTCATCTGTCCCTGGGCAAGGAGCGAAGAACCGGGATTCATATTGGGAGGTAATAAATTTGACCTCGACCGGTGGGATACGGACTATTTTGAGCGTTTGCACAAGTTCTTCACCCTCGCAGCCTCGCTGGGCATTGTCGTGGAAACCCTCTTTTTCTTTGTAGGACCCAACTGGAAACACCTGCCTTTAAATCCTGACAACAATGTCAACGGCACTACGGCCATAGCTGCCGAAGATTACCTGACCCTTCACAACGGGAATATCCTGGCAAGACAGGAAGAGTATGTGAGAAAGCTGGTCAGGGAACTACAGCCTTACGGCAACCTGATATTCAATATATGCATGGAGCCGTGGTTCCTGAACCCGGAACATCCCGGCTTTGTCTCCCCACCGTCACAGGACACGAAAGCCTGGATACAACAGGTGTCTGAATGGATCTATGATGAAGATTCAGGCATATCCGGCCGAAAACACCTTATATCTGTGGATTTTTCAAACAGGGGTTCACGGATCCCGGCCGGCGAACTGAAAACTTTTTTCAGATATGTCTCGGTATTCAATGCTCATTATGAC
>WFRO01000248.1 GCA_015486475.1 Bacteroidales bacterium | reverse complement strand
GTCTGTACGTTGAAGCGTTTGCCGTCAATGACCAGACCGCCGGCGGGGATGTTGGCGTTGTTCGAGCGTATGGCGTCGGCCACCTGGTCGAAGGAGACGTGCATGTGGGTCATCTTCAGGGGATCGGGGGTAATGCGTATCTCCTGGGGCTGCTCGGCGGTGATCTCTGCTTTTTTCACACCGGGGAGGCGCTCGATCATTTTCTTCAGCTCGTCCGCCTCGTTCTCCAGCAGACGGTAGGAGGCGCTGTCAGAGAAGAAGGCCAGCTGCATGACCGCCACGTCCGAGCTGGTCCATTCGATGATATCGAGCCGTGTGATGCCCTCCGGCAGCTTCGAGCGGGCGCTGTTGACCTGCCGCACCAGCTCGTCATATTTCTGTTTGGCATCGGTGTTATAGGAAAACTCCACGCTGATGATGGCGATGCCGTTGCGTATCTCGGTCTGTATCTTTCGTATGTCATTGAGCTCATTCACCGACTCTTCCAGCGGCAGGGCGATGAGCTGCTCCATGTCGCGCGGACCCGCCCCGGGATAGACCACCACGATGCTGCCCCCCGGCACGTAGATGCTGGGGTTCTCGGTGCGCGGCATGTGCAGGTAAGAATAAACACCGAAGACGGTCAGAAGGAAAAAGACGGTCAGGGTGAATGCCGAGTTCTTTATCGCCAGTCGGGGTACGTTCATATCTTATTTCTTGATCCTTATCTCTTGGTTTCTTGTTTCTTGTTTCTTGGCTCTTGTTTCTTGTCTCTTGATTCTTCTAATCTTTGCCCATTTCAACGATTTTCACAGGCATACCCGGCACCAGGTCCTGCAGGCCGCGTACCACCAGGGTATCGCCGGATCGCAGGCCACTGCCGGCGATCAGGAGCGAGTCGGTCATGGCGGTGAGGGTCACCTCTGTCAGGACAGCCCTTCCGTTTTTCACCAGCCACACCTCCCCCTGCATGCGGTCGCCGCCGCGCAGGGCGCTGTAAGGAATGGCGATCACCTCCTTTATACCGGCAGGGCGGATCCTCACACTGGCGATCAGTCCCGCCACCAGCTTCATGTCCGAAGGGTCGAGGGTGATCTCCACCTCATAGGTGTTGGTATAGGGATCGGCGACAGGGCCGGTCTCGCTCACCATGCCTGAGAAGATGCGGCCGGGCCAGGCATCGAAGGTGACGGTGGCCGTATCGCCGGGGTTGATGCGCACGATGTCGCGGTCGGGTACATGGCAGCGCACCACCCAGGCTTTGTCGGTGGAGGCGAACAGCAGGACAGGATAGCCGGGGGCTACCATCTCGCCGTCCTCGGCCAGCCGGCGCAGGATCTTGCCGTCGGCAGGCGCCCGGATGACCGAGTGCTCCAGGTTGAAACGGGCGATACGCAGGTTATTGTAGGCGATATCCCGGGCGGTGCGTATGTGCTCCAGTTGCTCGAGGGTGGCCACGCTGTCGCGGTAGAGGTTGTAAACTCTCCGGTAATCGCGCCGTGCCTTTTCCCAGGCGAGGGAAGCCTCGTTGACACGGGCTTTTATTTCCGAAAGGTCGAGGGTGGCCAGCAGATCACCTTTCTTCACTGTGGCCCCGTCGTCCACATGGATGGCGGCGATGATGCCGCCGGTCATGAAGCTCAGCCGTATCTGGCTCTTGGCCATGAGCTGGCCTGTCTCACGCAGGGGTACTGTCAGCAGGCGTCGCTGCACCAACCGCACCCCCACAGGCAGGGACCTGCTGCCCCGGTGGTCCGTTGTCCCGGCACGGTCTCCCTGACAGCCACCGGCGGCCAGCAGCAGGAGGCTGCTGCCGAGAAAAAATAAACTTTTCAGGATATTCATGCTTTTTCCCATACTTAAACTATTTCATCAGGTAAGTAGCTGTAACTCGTTCATAATCTGCCAAAGCAATGAGGTAATCATATTTCGTAATGATGTTCCTCAGACGGGCCCCGGTCATGTTGGTACGCGAGTCAAGGAACGCCACGTAGCTGGCCATGCCCTCCTCATATTTACGGGACATGACGCTGAAGGCCTTGACGGCGGCGGCCTGCTCCTCGGCGGCAGCCTCCATTGCCTTGCGGGCTGCCAGCAGGGTGTGCCAGGCATTGTCCACCTGCAGTCTGATCTGCTGGCTCAGCTCATCCTGTTTGGCAGTGAGACGGTCTATCTCTATGCGTGTCTGGTCAATGACCTGCTGCTTCTGCCTGCCCTTGAACAGGTCCCATTGCAGCACGAAGGAGGCCAGGGTGAAGTCGTGGTCGAAATCAAATACATACTTTTCTCCCTGGATGCCGTAATCGACCGCAGCAAAGACCACCGGCAGACGGTTGTTCCTGTCCAGCTTCAACTTGTAATCCAGCGAATGCAGGCCGTACTGCAACTGTTTCACCTCCTCGCGGTTCTGCAGGGCGGCCACCTGGTCCTGCGCCGGATCGGGCAGGGAGGGTTGCACAAAGGGTTGGGAAGAGACCTGGATCGTATCTTTCAGGGGCCTGTTGAGCAGGAAGTTGAAGTAGGAACGGGCCGCCTCCAGGTTCTTCTGTGCCTCGGCAGCGTTCTGCTCAAAACGGCTCAGCTCGGAACGGGCCCGGTACACCACGTCGATGGTGACCTTCTGGTTCTCATACAGTTTCTCGTTCAGCCGCACGCTCTCCAACAGCACCTGGCGCGTGCTGTGCACCAGCTTGTCGATCTGCACCATCTTCAGATAGGTGTAATAGGCTTTCTTGATGTCGGCCACCAGGGTCCGCCGGTAGGTGTCACGACCGGCCTGCCAGTACCCCGTCATTTCTCTCTGTATCTTGTAGTTGTACAGAATGTCGGGATGGAACAGCGGCTGCACCAGCTCCAGTTGGGTCACCTGCTCGTGCGGCCGCAGGAAACGGTAGGTCTGGTTCTCCAGATCGGTGGGGAAAAGATCGGTATGGGTGAGGTAGTTGAGCGTGGCATAGACAGGATTGATCATGTCCCCCACGGGAAAATAGATGGTGCGTCCTCCCTCGGCCAGCGAGTAACGCGCATTCAGCGACAGGGCCGGAAAGAAGTGAGAACGTGCCTCATCCAGCGCCTTCAGGCTTTTTTCGTAGTCGGCATCTTTCTGCTTCAGGGCCAGGTTGTTGTCCAGCCCCAGCCGGATGTAGCGGGCCAGCAGGGTGTCCTGCTCCTGACCCCACGCCGGCATCACCATGAGCAGGCATATCCAGAATATGCCGCTAATGCTCTTTCTTCTGGGCAAGTCCATACAGCAAAACTTTTATCTGGTTCCGGATCAGTTCGATGTTGTCGATCCCCATAAGATCCAGCATCCTGCCCCGCAGGGCGATGAACTCAAACACGCCGGAGACCTGCGCCCACAGGATGATGGCCAGCTGGGCCGCCGGGATGTCCGGGGAGATACTGCCGTCCTCCTGGCCCTGCTGCAGCACTTCCATGAAAAAGACCAGCGGCGAATCGTCTCCCAGGATCTGCAGGCGCGATTCTGTCTCCACCTTGTCAAACTTCGTGGCATCAAAGAACATGATCGCCTTGAAATAGTCTGGATGCTCCCTGAAAAAACGGATATAGCTCTCCCCCATCTGCAAAATGTTCTCCAGACCTTTCTTTTGGGAGTCATAAACGTCCCGGATCAGCCGGTTCAGGATCTCCAGCCCCCGCATAACGATCGCGTAATGCAGGTCCTCCCTGCTCTTGAAATAGAGGTACAGGGTCCCTTTCGACAGTTCTGCCTCGACGGCGATGTCGTCCATGGTGACATGTTCATACCCTTTTTTAAAAAAGAGCCGTTCGGCAGCATCGATGATCTCGTTGCGCCGCCGCTCTTTTTCCCTGGCTTTTCTCTCAGATATACCCATGTTAATAGACTTTAGTATAATAAGTGACTAAAGGTCATTTATTGAACAAATATATATAAATGAATTTAGAATTTAAAATATTGAATAAAAGAATGGATATTTTACAAAGTTGCTGGCACAACCGAAATGAACTGCTTGCAGGATTCAGTATTTCTTTTTATACTCAGACGGAGAGATCCCATACTGTTCCTTAAAACATTTGTTAAACCATGATAAGTTATTAAAACCTGTATCAAAAGCAATTTCAGTTATATTCTCCTTCCCCTCTTCCATTAATCTTACGGCTTTCATTAATCTCAACTTTCTGATAAGCCTGCTGGGTGACAAACCGGTCAAAGCCATTATCTTTCTGTAAAGCTGTGTGCGACTCATATTGGCTTTTGCCTGAAGATCTTTTACTCCGAAATCAAAATCGGTCAAATGATCCTCAATTGTCTCTATAGTACGGTTCATAAAGTTCATATCATAGGAATTTATCGTCAACTCTTCCTTTGATCCGGCCAATTGGTCAGCATACCGTTTTCTTAATCTGTTCCTTTGTTCCAGCAGGTTCTTTACTCTCACTATTAATTCATTTTTGTTAAAGGGCTTCACCAGATAATCATCTGCCCCGGTCTTCAACCCCTTGATCCGGCTCTCAACATCTGCTTTTGCTGTCAGCATGATCACGGGAATATGGCTGGTCTTTTCGTTTGTTTTGATACGGTCACAAAGCCCGATCCCGTCCATTACCGGCATCATCACATCGGTAATGATCAGATCAGGGATGCTGTGAATGGCCTTTTTGAGCCCCTCTTCACCGTCTGCAGCTTCTTCCACCGTATAGTCTTTCTGGAACATCTCTTTTATATAGGTCCGGAGGTCGGGGTTATCTTCCACGATCAATATCTGGACGGGTTTCTTATCAGGGACGGGTCTTGCGGCCTCCCTGTCACTGCCCTCATCCTCACCGGTCATTTCTTCTGCAAATTCAGGCATGGGTGTTGTTTCCGGTTTCACCAACTTATATTCGGTATCTTTCAGGTGTTCTTTCCCGAGGGGGAAGGTAACGGTAAAACAACTCCCTTTACCCGGCTCACTTTCCACATTGATCTCCCCGTGCAGCAACAGGATCAGCTCTTTGGTAACAGCCAGGCCAATGCCGCTTCCGCCTCCCTGGATATGATATTGCTCATCTGCCTGATAAAAGCGGTCAAAAATACGGGTTACATTCTGTTGAGAGATACCAGATCCGTTATCTTTTACAGAAATTTCAATGACAGGAGGCGATCCGTTCGTTTCCCCTGCCGTTTCTTTTATACGGACCTTGCATTCAATTTTTCCATTGTAAGGGGTATATTTAAATGCATTGGACAGCAGGTTGTTGATGATCGTTTCCAGTTTGTCCTTGTCAAACCAGGTGATCAGCTCTCCTTCGGGCACTTTAAAATCATATTGGATCTTCTTCTTATCTGCAAGTGAGAGAAAGGATGAGAAGATCCGTCTTATCACTTTAAAGATATCTTCCTCTGTCAGTTCAAGTATCAGCTTTCCGCTGTCCATCTTAGAGAGGTCCAGCAGTTGATTGACAAGATCCAGCAGACGGAGTCCGCTCCTGCGAACAACACTCAGTTTACGGTGTTCCTGATCCGTAGTGTTCCCTGCTGACATCATATCATCCATTTGGCTCAGAATAAGGGTTAAAGGGGTACGGAACTCATGGGAGATATTGGCAAAAAAACGGGTCTTCCTCCTGTCCGTTTCCAGGATATGACGATCCCTCTCTTCAATATCACGGGTCCTCTCCTTCACCTGTTTTTCCAGCGCTTCCTTATCCCTGATGAGTCTCCATGTCCTCCAGCGAATAAAGCCCAGTACCATCAGAACGAACAATATCCCATAACCCGCATAGGCCAGGCCGGTATGGTACCAGGGAGGAGAGATAATAATATCCAGGGAAACTCCTTTTTTGTTCCACACACCGTCATTGTTCGATCCCGTAACCCAGAAAGTATATTTACCCGGCTTCATATCCGTATAGTCAACACGCCTCTGTGTCCCGGCATAAATGGTATCCGGATCCAGGCCGATCATACGGTATTTGTACCTGTTTTTGTGCGAACTGGTATAATTCAAAGCCGCAAACTCAAAAGATGGAAAATTCTCATTGTATCTTAATTTGAGTTTTCTTGTCTCACTGATGGCTTTTTTAAAAGGAGAATCTTTTCCAATGGGAACAGACTTATTGAAAAGCTTAAACCCGGTTATGACCACGGGAGGAACAAAGGGATTCTCTTTTACACTGTCGGGATAGAAATAATTCATTCCCATACCCCCTCCAAAAAACATTTCCCCGGTCCGGCTTTTGCAGAATGCATTGAAATTGAACCACATTCCCTGCAGTCCGTCGGACAGATCGTAATTAACAAATTTTTCGTTTACAGGATCGAACTTTGAAAGACCCCAGGCCGTACTTATCCACAGGTTGTCCTTTTCATCCGCCAGGATCCCGTAGATCGTATTGCTTGCCAGACCATCCTCCACGGTATAAAAAGTAAAAGTTTCCTTCTTTTTATCAAATTTGTTCAGGCCTCCCTCTTCTGTCCCCAGCCACAAATTGCCCGCTTTGTCTTCCACCATGCATCGTACCATATCAGAGCTGAGGCCGTTCAACCGGTCTTTGTTGTAGTTTTTGAATTGAAGAGGGCGCCCTTTCTCTCCGGGAATATATCTGAATAAGCCTTTATCGAAACTCGCCAGCCAGACCGTTCCCTCATGATCTTCATAAATGTACGTAATATAGTTGCTTGTGAGGCCTTCCTGCTTATCCGAGAATTTATCACAGTGCTCGAATTTTTCGGTTTTGGGGTCAAAAAGTTGCAGGCCAGCTCCCCAGGTACCGATCCACAATATCCCCGACCTGACTCTCCGGATAAACAGGCTGTGATCCGGACCTATAAAAGCATCGGGATCATCCGGATTGATAATAAAATGTCTGACCTTCATTGTTTTCAGATCCAGTTTTTTCAGTCCCCCGAGTCCCCCCAGCCAGAGGGTTCCCGGCGGACCTTCACATATTGCCTGGATCAGGTTGGTGTCGATTTTATTCGAATCATACATGTAATTGGTAACTGCACCCGAATTTCTGTCGAACCGGTACAAACCATTGCCATGGGTCCCGATCCAGAGCATGCCGTTATGATCTTCTGTGATAGGATAGATCCTGTCTGAATTGATACCGGATGAACTGTTTGGTCCGAATCGTTTAATGCCGAATTTCCATTTCTTCGGGTCAAACTTATCTATGCCTCCGTCAGTAGTGCCAACCCAGAGGATCCCGGTATTATCAACAAACAAAGTGTTAATATAATTGGTTGACAGGCCGGAAGGATCCTGGGGATCACTTTTGTAACCGGAAAGTTTGCCTGTAGCCCGGTCAAGCATGTTCAAACCATTTGAATTCCAGGTATGAGAGGTCAATATCCAGGTCATGCTTTTATTGTTATGGGCTATGGCAGTCACAGGCCCCGGGGTAAGGCTGAAAGGATCAGCGGGATCATGCTGATAGATCATAAAAGTATCTTTCTCCCGGTCGTAAAAAGCAAGCCCTCCCATGGTCCCCAACCATAATCCTCCCTCCGGATCCGGCGATAATATTTTGATCTCGTTCATTGCGGACGATTTATCTGGATGCACCCAATACCGGAGGATCTTATCCTCTCTCCTGTCATACTTTATTAATCCGCCACCATAAGTTGCAAACCAGAGCGACCCGGACTTGTCTTCTTTGATATCAGACACTCCGGATCTCAATAAACTCTCAGGATCATTCGATTCATGGGTATAGTGAATAAAGTCTCCGCCCGTAACAGCAGAGTCCGCATGTACCCGCAAGATCTCACCGGAAGCCGTTCCCGCCCACAACTCTCCGGTATGATCCAGGTATAAACAGGTAATGCCCTCAGAGAGCAGCGTATCCGGTCCTTCCTGCCTGAATTTGTAATGAACAAACTTTCCCGATACGCTGTTATATCTGGAAAGACAACCCACTGTTCCGGTCTTTTTGCTCCTGTAGGTTCCGATCCAGATATTTCCCTGAAGGTCTTCAATAACGGAACTTATCTTTCCATCCGGAATGGTTCCCGGATCAGCCGGATCGTGCAGAAACCGGGTGAAATTATTCGTAGCACGGTTATACCTGTGTAATATATTATCAGCCAGAAACCATATATTTCCCGGGCTGTCCTCGAACTTAAAAATGATATCCCCATTAAGGTCCTGGGTTGCAGGATCCTTCAGATCGTAAACAAAATTTTCTGATCCGGATCCATCGAACCGGTACAATCCATATCCCCATGAACCAAACCAGATGAACCCTCTGCTGTCCTGATATACAGACTCTATATATTTCCCTATTCCATTCCTCTCTCCGATATGTTCAAATTCCACTTTATCAGGCTTCCAAATAACAGCAGGTTCCTGCGCCTCCAAAACAATAAATGAAAAGAGGATCATCAATGCAGAAATTGTCTTTGGGAGTCGGGTATTTGAGCATTGCTCCTTCATAATGCACAACAAACATGTTAATTAATAAATATACGATAAAAAAACAATATGAATCAAACTATTACAACAAAAAAGAAAACCTGTGCTGATTTCTTATGAAGCATGTAATTTTGTATGAATAATGTAAGAGAATGAATGATATGTCCGCTGTAGCTGTTACGGAGTGAAGCAGAACACCTTTTGCCTTAATACTTCTGCCTTATTACTTTTTCCTTATTACTTTTTCCTTACCTCATACCCTGCCTTCCTCACCGCTGCCCTGGCCAGACATACCATGGGATCGACAACAGGCAGGCCGGTGTTCCCGGGCGTGAGCACCAGGGAGAGCTCAGTGCAGCCGGCGACGATCACCTCCACACCTTTTTGTTTCAGCTCCTCCAGCGGCGCCCTGAGCATCTCCAGCGGCTCGTCCCTGTAACCGGCCTTGATCCCTTTGGTCCCGTATATAGAGGTCATGGTGGTCTGCCTGTTCTGCTCTTCCGGCATTATCAGTGTCAGGCCTTCCTCCCGGAAGATCTTCTCATAGATGCCGGTCTTGTAGGTGCCCAGCGTGGCCAGCAGGCCGAACACCGTGCCGGCAGGGTAGTCTTTCTGCAGGCAGGCGGCGGTCTCGCGGATCATGTGCAGCACAGGCACCTTCAGGTGCTGCGACACCTCGTCGTGGAAATAGTGTGCGGTGTTGCAGGGCCAGAGGATGCAGCAAACGCCGGACTCTTCCAGAAAACGGGACCCGGCGGTCAGCGCCGGTACGGGGTCGGGGCCCTGCCCCAGAATAAAGGCTGACCGGTCGGGGATCTTCGGGTTGTTCCAGATCAGCACCGGCACATGGTCCTGGTCTTTGTCTGCCTGTGTATTGTGGATGATATGCTGAAAGAGGGCGGCCGTAGCCTCCGGCCCCATGCCCCCCAGGATGCCTATGGTTCCTTTTTCCATGATGTTATTGTTTGACGGGATGATACTCCCGCATAATCTTCAGCACCTTTTTTACGGGCAGGGCCTCCACGGTATGCCCCTTGTAGCCGGTCACCGTATGCGCCACGAACAGCGAATTGAGAATGGCCTCTTCGGTAGCTTCTTCTACGGCCATGAAGAGGGGCGACATGCTGTCATTGCGCAGTACTTTTTCTTCGCGGTAGATGCTTTTGCTCCGGTAAGGGATCCTCACCTCCGGCGCGGTGGAAAAGGCGATCACATAGTCGCCGCTACCGTTGGAGGAGATGCCGCCAGTGTTGCCCAGGCCCAGCATGGCTCTTTTGGCCAGGCGCTGCAGGTTGCGGCTGCTCAGGGGGGCGTCGGTGGCCACCACGATCATGCAGGAGCCGTCGGGCGTGGCGGCCAGCTTGTCATGCAGGTAGTATTGGCCCAGGAGCTTCCCCACCGGCACCCCTGCCACCCGCAGGTTGCCGCCAAAATTGGTCTGCACCAGCACCCCCACGGTATATCTGCCATACTCCTCCGGCACCACGCGCGAGGCGGTACCAATGCCTCCTTTAAAGCCGAAGCACACCGTGCCCGTGCCGGCGCCCGTAACCCCTTCCTCCACCGGACCCCCATGGGCCCGGCGGATGGCTTCCAGCACATCGGAGACCTGCACATGCCGCCCCCGTATATCATTCAGGTACCCGTCGTTGGTCTCTCCCACCACGGGGTTGACGCTGCGTACCCACTCGTTGCCGGGCAGGGCCAGGGTGTATTCCAGCAATGCCTCCGCAGCCACCGGCACGCTGAGGGTGTTGGTCAGGACGACCGGTGTCTCCAGGTTGCCCAGCTCGCGGATCTGGCTCAGACCCGTCATCTTGCCGAAGCCGTTGCCCACATAAACGGCGGCGGGCACTTTCTCCTGAAAGACATTGCCATCGTGTGGCAGGATGGCTGTCACGCCCGTGCGCACATCCTCACCCCGCATGAGGATCACCTGCCCCACCTGCACCCCCGCCACATCGGTGATGGCATCGTACTTCCCCGAAGGCATCACACCGATATGCAGACCAACGTCGGCCAGCCGTGACTGGGAATAAGCGCCGGGGATCGCCAGAATCAGGCTCACAAATAAGAAGAGAGAGGTTTTCATGGAAGTTATTGTAATTATGCTGCAAAGCAGCTGTAATTTAATAGAAATTAGTTCGCTGCGCTCACGAAATTTACTCGCTGCGCTCGTGAAATTAGGTAGAAATTAGCTCACTTCGTTCGCGAAATTAAGTAGCCATTTGTCAATCATCTTTTGAACCTGAAACTTGGAACCTGGAACTTGGAACCTGGAACTTGGAACCTGGAACCTGGAACCTGGAACCTGGAACCTGGAACATCCTTTTGCCTTCCCTCGTCCGCCGATCCCGATAATCGGGATTAGCGAAGGCGGATGCCTTATTACTTC
>WFRO01000247.1 GCA_015486475.1 Bacteroidales bacterium | reverse complement strand
GTTCATAGGGAGAGTGAGTGATCCGGAGGAAGAAGGATAAAGAAAGGCAAAAGTAATAAGGCAAAAGGCAGAAGGAAGGGTTAAGGATGAATGATGAATGACGAACATCGAATATTGAACAACGAAGGATGAATGAGAGATGAGCGTAGAGCATAGAGCAGATTCACCCAGCACCCCCGTCCGACTGGCGTCAGCCGGGCGGGCAGCACCCAGCAACCAGCACCTAGTAACCAGCACCCAGTAACCAGCACCCAGCACCCAGCACCCAGCACCCAGCACCACCAACTCCACACTCCAAACTATCAAGGCAAATGAAAGGAATAAGGATGAATAAAATAAGATGATCCAAAAAGTCACATGGAAAATGAGACATAAGATCCATTTCATAATCTTCCCTGTTGTACTGCTGTTGTCCCTGGGCGGCTGTGACAAAAACATTCCCCCGGAACCTGACCCCAATGCAGGGATCGTCAGAGATTACAGCGGGCAGGATGGTTGCGAATGGGTCATACTGATGAACTCAGGCGAAGAACTGGTACCCGTGGTAATGACCGACACCTCTTTTCATTTTTACGACGGCCAGCATGTGGAGGTGTGGTACACCGAACTGGACAGTGTAGTGACGGCTTGCATGGCCGGCAAAGCCGTACGCATAGACAGCATCCGGAATGCAACCTGTCAGGGGCTGAAGAAATGGTCTAAAAAACTCCCAAAAGATGATTTCGGAGTGGACTCGGTATTCATCTATGACGACTGTCTTGTTGTACGCGTAAATTACGGCGGCGGCTGCAAACACCATGACTTTTTCCTGAGCCTTCTCCCCACCATGGGCCCCCTGAATACACTCACACTGTCACATGATTCACACGGAGACCTGTGCGAAGCTTTCATCCATGAGCCCCGCGCTTTCGATATCACCTCCCTGCAGTCGCCGGGGAGCCACAGCGTCACCTTTATCCTCACCCTCAACATCCCCGGATCTGCCTACCGCAAAGAGATCACATACCATTATTGAGAATCTGATGAGCAAAGGGGGAAGGATGAAGATAAGGCAAAAGTAATAAGGCAAAAGGCAGAAGGAAGGATTAAAGATGAATGATGAATGACGAACATCGAACATCGAATAACGAAGGATGAATAAGTCGAAAAGTCGAAGGTCGAATAGTCAAAAGGCAAGGACCAGCGATGAGAGATGAGCGTAAAGCGTAGTGCATAGAGCAGATTCACCCTGCACCCTGTACCTTAATTTAATGCTGTCTGGTATAAATTTCGCGACCGAAGGGAGCTAATTTCACGAGCGATAGCGAGTTAATTTCGCGAGCACCAGCGAGCTAATTTCGGCTGCGAAGCCGCCAAATAACTTTTAACTTTAGGCACTCAAGGCACTTTAGGCACTTCTTAAATAGGTATTTAAAAACCTATTTAACTACCTATTTTAATACCTATTTAAATAGGTATTTCTTTTTCAGAATCTGTCAAAATACTCCTTCAGTTTTTCATGCGGGACGGATACGCAGATGCGGGCATATTTCTTTGCCTTTTCCTTCTCATCCTTCGTGAAGAAATCGAGGGGCACACTGCCGATCTTCTTCTCCATCAGCTCGTCATACGACTTGTTCGCGATGGCAAAGATCCCTTTCGGTTCGGAGTTCCGGTAGAACTCTTCGGCCAGAAATCCCCGGCCACGGAGGTATTCGATATTCTTCCGGATATCTTCCCGGGTCTTCTCCTTAAAGGCCTTCACCGCCTTTTTTCCTTCCGGCGAGGCGAGCAGCTGATACACCAGTTGCTGGGCAAAGCCGTTGACCCCGTTGTGGACATACAGGATCCTGAGGTTGAATTCCTGAATAAAATCCGGGTCGTTCGACCAGACAAATCCCACACGCTGCCCGCTCAGTCCCACACACTTACTGAAGCTTTCAACGATCAGCACATCCTTCAGGTTCATGAGCCGGATGTACATCTCATCATCGTCGTCGTAAAAAACACGCCGGTAGGGACTGTCGAAGATCACGGTGACACCGTGTTCGCTGAGGGTACGTATCACCTGCAGTACATCTTCGTCCGAGAGCTTGTCGCCCACGGGGTTGTTGGGGTCGCAGATCACCACGGCGCTGTTCTTCAGGTCCGCCATCCCTTCCTCCAGCTCTTCGAGGGTGTGATAGACATCGAAAGCCCTGCCCCGGATCTTGCACACGTTGGCATAGGCTCCCCAGTAGAACGAAGGGAGCATGATCCTGTCCACATCGAGCATGGTAAAGATCTGATCGAGCGCGCTCATCGAGCCACCCGAGACGGAGATCAGGGAGGTGTCGGCCTTCCCGTGAAAATAGACTTCGTTGATGGCCTCCTTCAGGTTGGGTGCCCCGTTGTTGGGCGGGTAGACCTGGATGGCCGGACTGTTGAAGTCGATGTTCTTCACCACCTCCGTCAGGTCGATGGGGACCACTGAGTTAACCCCTCTGTTGAGGAAGAGGTACTCCTCTCCCGTCTCCTGCATAAGCTTTTTCAGGTTCTCGCCGATCCCGACGATGGCGGAATATTTCGCACCGCTGTGAATGATGTTCATGGTTTGTGGTTAGTAGTTAGTGGTTCGTAGTTAGTGGTTAGTAGTTAGTAGTTAGTAGTTCGTAGTTAGTAGTTCGTAGTTCGTAGTTGGTGGTTCGTAGTTTCGAGCATCGAGTTTCGAGCATCGAGCTTCCTTTTGCCTTTTTACTTTTGCCTTTTGCCTTATAAATGGATCACTTCATCATACGCAGCAGCAGCCGCTTCCATAATGGCTTCGGACATGGTGGGATGGGGATGCACCGATTTGATGATCTCATGGCCGGTGGTCTCCAGATTGCGGGCCACCACGATCTCGGCGATCAACTCCGTAACGTTCTCCCCGATCATGTGGGCGCCGAGCAGTTCGCCGTATTTCTCGTCGAATACCAGCTTGACAAAACCGTCCTTTTTGCCGGCAGCACTGGCCCTTCCCGAAGCGGTGAAGGGAAATTTCCCGACCTTTATCCTATAGCCGGCCTCGACCGCTTCTTTTTCGGTATATCCCACCGAGGCGATCTCGGGTGAGGTGTACACTGCCGACGGCAGGTTCCCGTAATCCACGGGCTGCGGATCCTTACCGGCGATCTTCTCCACGCAGGTGATCCCTTCGGCCGAGGCCACATGGGCCAGCGCCGGCCCCGGCACAATGTCGCCGATGGCATAGATGCCGGGGATGTTGGTCCGGTACCAGGCATCGACCTTCACCTTGCCGTTCTCCACCTGCACGCCCAGCTCTTCGAGGCCCAGGTTCTCCAGGTTGGGGGTCACCCCCACTGCCGAGAGCACCACCTCAGCCTCCTCCTCAACCATCCCTTTGGGGGTCTTGATCTGCACCTTGCACATCTCCCCCGAGGTGTCCACACTCTCTACCGACGAGGAGGTCATCACCCTGATGCCGGCCTTCTTGAAGGAGCGTGCCAGCTGTTTGGATACCTCCTCATCCTCGAGGGGCACCACGCGGGGCAGAAACTCCACCAGGGTCACCTTCGTGCCGATAGCGTTGTAAAATCCGGCAAACTCGCTGCCTATGGCGCCGGAGCCTACCACCACCATCGAGGCAGGCTGTTTCTCCAGCGTCAGCGCCTCGCGGTATCCGATGATCTTTTTGCCGTCCTGCTTCAGGTTGGGCAGCTCTTTGGAGCGGCTTCCGGTGGCCAGCACGATATGAGGCGCTTCGTATTTTTCGGTCTTCCCGTCGCGGGTCACTTCCACCACCCCCTGGGCGACCAGGCGCCCCGTGCCCGGGATGGTATCGATCTTGTTCTTGCGGAAAAGGAACTGTACTCCCCTGCTCATGCCTTCGGCCACAGTGCGGCTGCGGGCTACCATGGCAGGAAGATCTGCGGTCACCTTTCCTTCCACCTGCACACCATAGTCTGCCGCATGGTTGAAATAATCATATACCTGTGCACTCTTCAGCAAAGCTTTTGTGGGGATGCAACCCCAGTTGAGGCAGACTCCTCCCAGCTCGGCCTTCTCCACCACCCCCGTTTTCATCCCCAGCTGGGCAGCACGGATGGCAGCTACATAGCCCCCGGGACCACTGCCAATGAAAAGAATATCATATTTTTCCATGGTCTCTCCTTCCTGATAAACATACGGGAACAAAAATAATCAAGAAATAAAAGGAAACACAAATATTTGTCATTATTCGTAAAGAATAGTTTGTGGTTAGTGGTTCGTAGTTCGTAGTTCGTAGTTGGTGGTTGGTGGTTCATAGTTCATAGTTCATAGTTCGTAGTTGGTAGTTGGTAGTTGGTGGTAAACTTTTCAACTCTTCAACTTATCAACTTATCAACTCATCAACCCATTGCATTTCCCCGATGAATATCTTATCTTGCCGGGTACAGGCAGAAAAGGCATATGAACAACCGCAAAGATCAGATCTCCAGGGACATTCTCCTCTTCCGTGATTTTATCGGGGGAAGCAGCGACCTGTACACTTTTCTCCACAACACCGGAGATGAGGAAAACGCCCGCCGGATCCTCGGGGAAGGGCTGGCCTTTGAGGAGCATCTGCTCCGCACCTCCGATCCTGTCTCCGGAAATGATCTTGTCGAGCTGAAATATTTCAGGATCGTCCGCCGGTATTACGGCGACTATACCATCATCATTCAGATCTCTTCACATCTGGTGGATGATCTGAACCGGAGGCTGGAAAGGAGCCGTTACCATTTTTCGGAAGCACTGAGCCAAAGCAGGCCCTCAGAGGAGCATGAGGAAAACCTTGCTTACCTCCTTCCCTTTCAGTTCATCCGGGGTTATTTCGACCATACGCACGGGAGAGGCGTTGAAAATCCCTTTTTCGACCCCCGCTATGTACCTCCTTTTCTGGAGGAAAATCTTCAACATTTTCTGCACGAAGACAGATAAAATTTGTTACATTTGTAATGATAAACCTTTTACCATGTTCCTGAAGCTGATCATACTGTCGCTGCCGCTTGTAGCCATCTCGTTGTTCGTGATGTCCTTCAGGATCATTTTCTCCCGGCGGGGCCGGTTCCCGGTGACAGAGATCGGTAAGAGCCCGGAGATGAAGAAGCTGGGCATTCACTGCCCCCGTACGGAAGAAGCGCTTATCAGAAAAGGAAAACCCTCCGATTATGCAGGCTGTGTCAACTGCAGCCTCTACACGGGAGGACTGAAATAGGCATCAGCGCTTCCCCTCCGTTTTATCTCACGATCATCCGGTTAAACCCTTTCGTGTAAAGGGTACGGAAATTACCCTGGTCGTCCGAATAGACGAAATAGGCGTCCAGGTCATCCCGGGCTTCGACGAAAGCCTTGCTCTTATCCAGTCCCATCACCATGAAAGCTGTGGCATAGCCGTCGGCCATGATACATTCGTCGGTCAGTACCGTCACGCTCAGGATGCGGTTGCGGGCCGGATAGCCCGTATGGGGATCGATCTCATGGCCGTATTTCACCCCGTTCTTTTCGTAAAATTTGCGGTAATTGCCCGAAGTGGCCAGGGCTTTGTCGTGCAGTTTCAGCACCACCTGCAGGTTCTGGCCGGGGATATTGTTGTTGTCGACGGGTTTGTCCACCCCTATCTTCCAGGGATCGCCCGGTCCTTTGCGTCCTTTTGCTTTCAGCTCCCCCCCGATCTCGACCAGGTAGCTGCGGATCCCTTTCTTTTCCAGATAGGCCCCCACCACATCCACCGAATAACCCTGGGCAATGGCATTCACATCCAGGAGGATGCGGGGATCGCTCTTAATGACCCGGTCGCCTTCCAGTTTCACCTTTTCCATCCCCACGAACTGCCGCAGCGAGTCGATGATGGCGCTGTCCACCGGCTCGGGGCCTTCCGGGCCAAAGCCCCAGGCATCCACCAACGGGCCTACCGTGATATCGAAAGCGCCGTCCGTCTCCCGCCAGATCCTTTCCGAAGCACGATAACACACATTGAAAAAAGTATCGGTGCGCACGGTGGGATCGTTGCGGTTGATACGGGAGATCACCGAGGCCGGCACATAGGAAGAGAGGGATAGGTCGAAACGGTGCAGCAACGAGTCGATCTCCTCCTTCGTCACCGGGGGACGCCCCTTCAGGAGGATACGCAGCGGTTGCTTCAGAACGATATGATAGGTGGTGCCCTGGGTGAAGCCGTCCACCGCCATGAAAGCCGACTGGCGGTATCTGAAATTAAGGAATACTGCAGAAAAGATCAGGGCCAGCAGGGCCAGGGAAAAGATCAGTCTTCTCATCCTCCGAAGTCGTCATAGGCGATCATCTCATCCGGTACACCCAGGTCGTACAGCATCTTCAGCACAGCATCGATCATCATGGGCGGCCCGCACAGGTAGTATTCGATCTCTTCGGGCTCTTCGTGCTTGCTCAGGTAGTTATCGTACACCACCTGGTGAATGAAGCCCACATCACCGGTCCAGTGATCCTCCGGTTTGGGCTCGGAGAGAGCGATGGTGAACTTGAAGTTATCGAACTGCTCTTCGATCTTCCTGAAATCCTCCTCGTAGAAGATCTCCCGTTTGGAGCGGGCCCCGTACCAAAAGGTCACCTTGCGTTTGGTCTTCTCGGTGTAGAACAGATGGAAGATATGGGAACGCATGGGTGCCATGCCGGCGCCGCCGCCGATGTACATCATCTCGCGGTCGGTATCCTTGATAAAGAACTCCCCGTAAGGTCCCGACACCTTCACCTTGTCCCCGGGTTTGCGGGAGAAGATGTAGGAAGAGCAGATCCCGGGATTGACCTTCATGAAAGCTCCTTTGGAACGATCCCACGGCGGGGTGGCAATACGCACGTTGAGCATGATGATATCCCCCTCGGCCGGGGAGTTGGCCATGGAATATGCGCGGAAAGTCTCTTCGTCGTTGACCATCTTCAGATCCCACATTTTGTATTTGTCCCACTCGTCGCGGTACTCCTCTTCCACGTCGATATCCTTGAACTCAACCTTGATGCGCGGCACATCGATCTGCACATATCCGCCGGCTTTAAAGTGAAGATGTTCACCTTCGGGCAGGGCCAGCTTGAACTCTTTGATAAAAGTAGCCACGTTACGGTTGGAGATCACCTCACATTCCATTTTCTTGACGCCCAGCACCGCTTCGGGCACATGGATGGAGAGGTCTTCTTTGACCTTCACCTGGCAGGCCAGACGCCAGTGTTGCTGCTGTTCCTTGCGGGTGAAGAAACCCGTCTCCGTGGGCAGGATCTCTCCCCCGCCCTCGAGCACCTGCACCTTGCACATTCCGCAGGTACCCTGGCCGCCGCAGGCTGAAGGAAGGAAAATGTTGTTGGCGGCCAGCGTCGAGAGCAACGACGTGCCGGGTTGCACCGTCAGCTCTTTCTCATCATTGATGGTGATCTTTACCTCTCCCTGGGGCGTCAGTTTCTTCCGGGCATACAGAAGAAGGATCACCAGCAGGAGAATGACCACCAGGAATACAATGACGGATGTGAGGACTACCAGGAGCGTATTCGATAAGAAGATCATTACGAAAAGATTTAATTAAAGTTTAATTCCCATGAAACTCATGAAGGCGATGCCCATGAGGCCGGTGATGATAAAGGTGATCCCCAGCCCCCGCAAGGGTTTGGGCACATCGGAGTACCGGATCTTTTCCCGTATGGCGGCCATGCCGATGATGGCCAGCAGCCAGCCTATGCCGGAGCCCAGACCGAAGGAGGTGGCCTCGGCCACGCTCTGGTAGTCACGCTCCTGCATGAAGAGCGATCCTCCGAGGATGGCACAGTTGACGGCGATCAGCGGCAGGAAGATCCCCAGCGAGTTGTACAGGGCCGGTGTATATTTCTCAACGATCATCTCCACCAGTTGCACCATGGAGGCGATGACAGCAATGAACATGATGAACGACAGAAAGCTCAGGTCCACATCGGCGAACCGGGGGCCCAGCCAGCTGAGAGCCCCTGCTTTCAGCAGATAATTCTGTAACAGGTAATCCACAGGCACCGTGATCGTCAGCACGAAGGTCACGGCCAGACCCAGCCCCATGGAGGTCTTGACGGTCTTCGAGACAGCCAGATATGAACACATGCCCAGGAAATAGGCAAAGATCATATTGTCTATGAAGATCGACTTAACGAATATGTCAAAAAGATGTTCCATATCTGTAAAGATTATTTTTCTTCGATCAGTTCACGGTTCTTACTGCGCTGCACCCAGATGATGATGCCGATGGTGATCAGGGCCATGGGCGGCAGGATCATCAGGCCGTTGTTCTCATAGCCGGTCTTGTACAGGCCTATCTTTTCCAGGACAGGGTAATCGAACAGTGTACCCGAACCGAGCAACTCCCGGAAAAAGGCCACGATGATCAGGATGAGACCGTATCCCGAGGCGTTCCCTATGGCATCCAGGAAAGAGGGCCAGGGTTTGTTGGCCATGGCAAAAGCCTCCAGCCTTCCCATCAGGATACAGTTGGTGATGATCAGCCCCACAAAGACGGAGAGCTGCTTGCTCACATCATAGGCAAAAGCCTTGAGGACCTGGTCAACGAGGATGACCATCGAAGCAATGACCACCAGTTGTACGATGATACGTATCCGCGGCGGGATGCTCTTGCGCAGCAGGGAGATCACCACATTGGCCACCACCAGCACCGCCATCACGGAGAGCGCCATGACAATGGCCGGCTCCAGCTTGACCGTGATGGCCAGCGCCGAACAGATCCCCAACACCTGCACCGTGATAGGATTGTTGGTGTTCAGCGGATCGGTGATCAGCTTCAGGTTTTTGGACGAAAAAAGCGGTTCTTTCTCACTCATCTTTTTAAGAATTATTTTTGTTCCTGTTGTTTCTTAAAATAAGCAATATACCCTGAGAGACAATCTTTCAGCGTGGCCTGAAGGCCTTTACTGGTGAGGGTCCCCCCCGAGATGGCATCCACCGCATGGGGATCGCCAGGAGCGGCTCCTCCTTTCTGGATCAGTATCGAAGTGAAGTTCCCCTGGTCGTCAAAGATCTTTTTCCCGTCGAACTGTTTCTGGAAAGTCCGCGTTGCGATCTCGGCCCCCAGCCCGGGCGTTTCCTTGTCATGGTTGAAGGTGGCACCGTAAATGGTGTTGTAATCATCATTGAAGGAGAGGTATCCATAGACGGGTCCCCACAAGCCTTTCCCGCGCACGGGAACGATCACTTTGGAGGAACCGTCATCCAGGGTGCTGACATACACGGGGAATTCTCTCTCATCGAGAGGTTTGCGTATCTCGGCGGCCATATCCACACCGAAGGCATCCACACCTTCCACCTTGTCGCCTTTGGCATTCACCACAAAACTATTGGTGATATATTTATCATACATCTTCTCAGCATCCTTGCGTGAGGCCTCGATGTTGATGGAAGCCAGGATGTTCTGTTTCTTTTCGATCTCCACATTACGTTGCTGCAAGGGTTGCAAAAGCATGGCAGCAGCTGAGAGCAGCACGGCCACAACGACGATCAGGACGGTGGAGAATACGAAAATATAAGTGTTACTAAAGTCTCTCATGATGGTAATTATTGGGCGGTTACTTTAGCTCTTTTTAACCTTCGTTTGATATTGGCTTCAATGACATAGTGGTCGATGAGGGGGGCGAAGACGTTCATCAGGAGGATGGCCAGCATGACCCCCTCGGGATAGGCCGGGTTGAGCACACGTATGAGGATGGCCATCAGTCCCGCCAGGAAGCCGTAGATCCATTTCCCCGTCTCCGTCTGGGCTGCCGTCACCGGGTCGGTGGCCATGAATACCATACCGAAGGCGAAACCTCCGAGCAGGAGATGTTCCCAGGCCGGCACTTCCATGTAGGGATTGACGGCGAACAGATTGAGGATCAACCCCATCACCAGACCTCCGGCGAAAGCCGACACCATGATCTTCCAGCTGCCTATGCCGGTGTAGATCAGGAAAAGGGCTCCCAGCAGGATAGCCAGCGTGGAGGTCTCCCCCACCGATCCGGGGATGGTCCCGAGGAACATCTGCATCGCCGAGGGCAGGTGTTCGATCTTGCCGGCAGCCGCCTCGGCCAGGGGCGTGGCCCCGGAGAAGCCGTCGACGGCCTGCAGGCCGTGTTTCAGACCGGCCACCCACACCTGATCGCCCGACATCCAGGCCGGATAGGAAAAGAAGAGGAAAGCACGGGCCGTCAACGCCGGGTTGAGGATGTTCATCCCCGTACCGCCGAAGACCTCCTTGCCGATGATCACGGCAAAAGCCACGGCCAGCGCCAGCATCCACAAGGGAATATCCACCGGGACGATCAGCGGGATGAGAAAACCCGTCACCAGGAACCCTTCATTCACATCATGCCCCCGCAACTGGGCGAACATGAACTCTATGCCCAGCCCCACCACGTAGCTGACCACCAGCAGGGGC
>WFRO01000246.1 GCA_015486475.1 Bacteroidales bacterium | reverse complement strand
GTACAGCAACCCAAGGAAAAGATCGTTACCCAAGATTTTGAGAAAGCCGCCGCCGTGGAGAGCGGCAAGAAGAAAGAGCCCGACAAGCCCACCCCCGAAGAGCTGAAAAGGAAAAAACAGGAAGAGGAATCTAAAAAGAAAGCCCAGGAAGAAGCCGACCGGAAAAGAAAAGCTAAGGAAGAGGCCGATCGAAAAGCAAAGGAGGAACGTCAACGTAAGGAAGCCGAGGCCCGTAAAGAACAGCAGACCCAGCAACTGGTCAAAAACGCTTTCTCCAAGGGTAAGGGCACCGCAGCTACCACCTCCGAGGGAGAGACGGGCGGCAAAGGCAACCAGGGCGTGAAAGAGGGCTCGCCCCAGGCAGGCGCCCACAGCGGCACGCCGGGAGGCAACGGTAAAGGGATCTCTTACAATCTGGCAGGACGCAAACCCATGAGCCTCCCCAAACCGGAATACAATGGCAAGGAGGAAGGCAAGGTTGTCGTCGAAGTGACCGTCGACAGGAATGGCAAGGTCACCAAAGCCATCCCGGGCGTAAAAGGATCCACTACCCTCAATGAATACCTGCTGAACGTGGCAAAAAAAGCGGCCCTGGCCTCCAGGTTCGACCGTAAGCCCAACGCCCCGGCCTACCAGAAAGGCACCATCACCTACATCTTTATCCAGAATTAAGAGGTGGGGCGTCCGTCTGAAAGGATAATATTTACCATAGAAATTCCAACCCCATGAAAAAGATCCTGTTACTTTCTGCTGTCCTGCTCGTGGCAGGTCCTCTGCTCCGTGCCCAGGACCGCATCACGGGCCGCACTTTCGCCACCCGCTCCGAGGTGATCGCGCAGCACGGTATGGCCTGCACCAGCCAGCCGCTGGTGACCCAGGTGGCGCTGGACATCCTGAAGAAAGGAGGCACCGCCGTGGATGCCGCCATCGCCGCCGACGCCCTGCTGGGGCTGGTGGAACCCACCGGCAGCGGCATGGGTGGAGACCTCTTTGCCATCGTCTGGGACGCCAATACCAAAAAGCTCTACGGTCTCAACGGCAGCGGCCGCTCGCCGAAAAGCCTCACCCTGGATTATTTCAAAAGAAGAGGATACACCCACATCCCCCCCCACGGGCCCCTGCCGGTGACCGTGCCGGGATGTGTCGACGGCTGGTTCGAGCTGCACAAGAAGTTCGGCAAGCTGCCCATGGAGGAGATCCTGCAGCCGGCCATCACCTATGCCCGCGAGGGGTTCCCCGTGACGGAACTGATCGCCTACTATTGGCAGGGCAATGCCCGCATCCTTAAAAAGTATGAGAACTTCAGCAAGATCTTCATGCCCGGTGGTCATGCCCCCAAAAAGGGCGAGGTGTTCAAAAATCCTTACCTGGCCAACACCCTGGAGAAAGTGGCCCGCGGAGGACGCGATGCTTTCTACAAAGGTGACATCGCCCGAACCATCGCCGCCTACATGAAACGCAACGGCGGCTTCCTCAGCTATGATGACCTGGCCTCCCACCACTCCGAATGGGTGGAGCCCGTCTCCGTCAACTACCGCGGCTACGACGTGTGGGAACTGCCGCCCAATGGCCAGGGTATCGCCGCCCTTCAGATGCTGAACATCCTGGAAGGGTATGACCTGGCCTCCATGGGCTTCGGCAGTGCCGACTATATCCACCTGTTCGTCGAAGCCAAGAAGCTGGCTTTTGCCGACCGTTCCAAATACTACGCCGACCCTGCGTTCAACAAGATCCCCGTAGAACAGCTCATCTCAAAAGACTATGCGGCACAGCGCCGCCAGCTCATCAATATGCACCGTGCCGCACGGAGCGTGGAGGCCGGCAACCTGGAGCAGGGCGAGACGGTCTATCTCACGGTGGCCGACCAGTGGGGGAATATGGTCTCGCTCATCCAGAGCAACTACCGCGGCATGGGCTCGGGCATGACCCCCGACGGGCTGGGCTTCGTACTGCAGGACCGCGGCGAACTGTTCAACCTCAAAGAGGGTGAGATGAACAGCTACGCTCCCGGCAAACGGCCTTTCCATACCATCATTCCGGCCTTTATCACCAAAGACGGCCAGCCATGGATCAGCTTCGGCGTCATGGGCGGGGCCATGCAGCCGCAGGGGCATGTGCAGATCGTCGTCAACCTGATCGATTTCGGCATGAACCTGCAGGAGGCGGGCGATGCACCGCGCATACGCCACGGCGGCTCGTCACAGCCCACCGGCGAGGTCATGAACGACGGCGGCACTGTATACCTGGAGAGCGGCTTTTCCTACCAGACCATACGCGACCTGATGCAGCGGGGCCATCACATCTCCTGGACCGTCGGCGGCTATGGCGGCTACCAGGCCATCATGTGGGACCCGGTGAATAAGGTGTACTACGGCGCCTCCGAATCCCGCAAGGACGGCCAGGCCGCCGGCTACTGATCCGACAAAACCGATAACAGGAAACCTTTGACACAGACACAGCTCCGGCAGAATGTATCCCTCCGGCCGTACAACACCTTCGGCATGGAGGCAAAAGCGTCTTATCTCCTGGAGATAACGGACGAGGAGGTGTTGCACACGCTCTGCTCCTCCCCCCTTCTGCAGCAGCAGCGCCGTCTCATCCTGGGCAGCGGCAGTAATCTGCTTTTCACCCGTGACTATGAAGGGCTGGTACTGCTCAACTGTCTTAAGGGCATTGAGATACTGGAGGAAGATGACAACCAGGTGATGGTGCGGGCTGCCTCGGGAGAGGTCTGGGACGATCTGGTGCGCTATGCCGTCGACCACGGCTGGCACGGGGCGGAAAACCTCTCCCTGATCCCCGGTACAGTGGGAGCTGCGGCCGTGCAGAACATCGGGGCCTACGGCGCCGAGGCAGCCTCCCTGATACAGGAGGTTCAGGGGATCAGCCTGCAGGATGGCAGAGAAAAGATCTTCTCTAACCGGCAATGCCTTTTCGGGTACAGGGACAGTATCTTTAAAAGTTTCGATCCAGGCACTTTTTTTATCACCTCGGTAACCTTCCGCTTTACCAAAGCAGGATCTCCCAACCTGACCTACCCGGCGCTGGCAGAGGAGCTGCAGAAAGAGCACCACCCTTCTCCCGCAATGGTCCGGGAGACTGTCATACGCATACGCGGCAGCAAGCTGCCGGACCCCACGGAAACAGGCAATGCAGGGAGTTTTTTCAAAAATCCGGTCCTCACAGAAGAGGAATTAGAAACAATACGAAAAAAATACCCGGACATACCCTTCCACAAAACAGAAGCAGGTTATTTTAAGATTCCGGCAGCCTGGCTGATCGAGCAGTGCGGGTGGAAAGGGGTCAGGGAAGGCCACTGCGGCACCTGGCCCCGCCAGCCTCTGGTGATCGTCAACTATGGCAATGCCACTGGCAGGGAGATCGACACCTTTGCTGAAAGGATCGCCGCCAGCGTACGGAAAAAGTTCGGGATGGAGCTTGAGAGGGAGGTACTCACGATCTGACCTTTCTCCGGGGTCATTTCTCCTTCAGCACACCGGCCAGTGTCTCATAGGCAGCCTTGAAGATGTTCTCCATGCGTTCCCTGTCTTTCCCTTCGGCATAGAGACGCAGCACCTGCTCGGTGCCGGAGGGCCGGATCATCAGCCACTCCTGATCGTTAAAGAAATATTTATAGCCGTCGAACTCGAGGGTGTGGGTCACCCGGAACGGTCCGAAGTTCTCAAAATACCCCTCGCGGCACCGTTTCATGATCGTGCGTATCTCCTCCTGTGACATGGGGAAATCGACCCGTTCACAGGCGAAGGGACCTGTCAGTTTCTCGGCCTCATCGAGTAGCTCCCTTATACTTTTCCCCGTATCATGCATGTACTGCAGGATGGTCAGGGCCACCCAGATGCCATCCCGCTCGGGGATGTGTGTGGCCAGGGCGATGCTGCCGCTCTCCTCACCGCCCATCAGCACATCATCCTGACGTATCACGGAGGAGATCGCCTTAAAGCCTGCGGGCACCCGCTGCACCTCCAGACCGTAATGTTGACAAAGCTTATCCAGCATGACGGTGGTCGAAAAGCCGGTGACCACCTTGCCTTTCATCTTTTTCCTGCCGGCCAGGTAGTTGACCAGGAGAAGGAGGATATGATGGGCATCGATAAAATTTCCTTCCGGATCGAGCAGGGCCAGCCGGTCGGCATCGCCGTCGAGGGCAATGCCCAGATCGTACGGGCCCTGGTGCTGCATGATCTCGCTGAAATCGATCAGCCGGTAAGGCACCGGCTCGGGAGGCATGTTGTGGAAGGTAGGGTTCTCCTCACAATGGAAACAGTCGGCGCCGGGAAAAAGACGGGGGATGATCCTGTCAGCAGCGCCGTACATCACATCAAAGGCCAGACGCGGTACATCCTCACTCCGTCCGGCGAGATCCGGGAAGCGGGAGGTGACATGCTCGAAATAGATCTGTTCCAGGTCGGTGTAGATGATCTGGTCTGCCGACAGCCGCGCATCCCACCGTATGCTCTCCAGGCTCACCTCGTTGACCTCGGGGACGAGACTCGCGATCACCTTCGTCTCGGCACTGTCCAGCGGACCGCCCAGGGGGCCTTTCAGCCGGATGCCGTTGTACTGCGGAGGATAATACCCTCCCGTGATCATCACCCCGCCATACGCTTTCAGCGCTTTCACACCGTACGAGACCATCGGCGTGGTGACATGATCCGGAGAGAGGTAGACCTTCACGTTCTTGAGCGACAACACCTTGGCCACGGTCTCAGCAAACATCTTTCCGCCGAAACGGGTGTCATACCCTACCACCACGGCCGGATCGGAGCCTTTGCTCAGGGCCCACTGGGCCACGGCCCACGCCACACGCGCCACATTGTCCACCGTAAAACCGGCAGCAATGATGTCACGCCATCCATCCGTTCCGAAATGTATATTGGCCATAATAGGAAGTTTGGAGTGCCTAAAGTTTGGAGTGCCTAAAGTTAAAAGTTATTAGTTCATAGTTCACAGTTCATAGTTCACAGTTCACAGTTCATAGTTCATAGTTCATAGTTTTTTCACATCGAGCTTCCCCGTCCGACCGGACGGTCGTCCCTGCCCGAATGAATTCGTTCAGGCGGGCGGGCGGGGAGCTTCGAGCTTCTTTTCCCAGCACCTAAAAATAATCTTTTTCCTCTTCATTTCATGGCAGAAAAATCCCGTTTCGCCAAAAAGAAGTGGTTTGTGGTTCGTGGTTGGTGGTTCGTGGTTCGTGGTGGGTGGTTGGCGGTCCTGCAGTCTGCGCTCTGAGCCCTGTGCCCTGTGCATATTCACCCTGCAACCAGCAACCAGCAACCAGCAACCTGCAACCTGCACCCTGCAACCAGCACCCCTTTTGCCTTATTACTTATTACTTATTACTTATTCACCGATATATTCTTTTCTTATTCAGCGCTCTCCGGTAAAGCCGTGCATTGCGGTTGTGTTCGGAGAGAGTGCGGGCAAAGTTGTGATAGCCCGAAAAATCATCTTTGGCACAGAAGTAGAGATAGTGATGTTGCTCCGCGTTCAGCACGGCATCGATGGCCGCCTTGGAGGGCATACGGATGGGTCCCGGCGGCAGGCCGGCATACCGGTATGTGTTGTAGGGCGAGTCGATGTGCAGGTCTTTCTTCAAAACCCTTCTTCTGCCTTCCTGGTTCACCGCGAACATCACCGTAGGATCGGCCTGCAGCCGCATCCCTTTTTTCAGGCGGTTCAGGTAGACCCCCGCCACACGGGGCATCTCGTCGTCGTGGAGCACCTCTTCCTGTACAATGGAGGCCAGGATGGAGACCTCCAGGGGGGTGAGCCCCAGCTCTTCGGCCTTATGCTGCCGATCGTCATTCCAGAAGCGTTTGTATTCGCGGTACATCTTCTTCACAAAGCGGCGGGGCGAGGTATTCCAGTAAAAATCATACGTGTCCGGCAGGAAAAGGGCAATGACCGTGGCCGTATCAAAACCGTATTGTGCAATAAAGGCAGAGTCTTTCATGACGGCAATAAAAGAGGCCGAGTCGGGTTCGAGCTGATGTCCCAGCACCCCTGCCAGCTGCTCCAGCGTGCGGATGTTATGGAAGGTGACGCGCACCGCATCCTGAAAGCCTCCCCGCAGCATGATGATCAGGCTGTTGTTGTTCATGCCGCTGCGGATCACATAATGCCCGGGGTTGACATGCGTAGGGAGATGCTTGCGGCGGGCCAGGAATACGAACGTGGCAGGATGACAGAGGACGGAGTCTTTCTCCAGGATCACCAGAAGCGAATCAAAATCTGTCCCCGTGGGTACGAAGATCTCTTTCTGCGCCCCCTCCTCCACACACACATTGGGCATACGCACCACAACATACCATGCCGCAAGAGCCAGAACGATCAGAAAAACAAAGACAAGAATGATCTTTTTCAACACAGGACCCTTTTCTCAGTAGAACAGGCAAAGTTAAAATATATTTTTTTTCACCCTCTTTTTTTGTAACTTGCTTAACCTTAGAAAAGGGGGTTACTCCGTCCACCAACATTGTTTTTGCATGAACGAATTCCTTGAGATCCTGAAGTATACGCTGCCGTCACTGATCGTTTTCCTGGCTGTCTATTTTGTTTTGCGCGACCAGATCCGGTCGCAGCAGGAGCAGCGCAGGATGGAACAGATGCTGGAAAACCAGCGGCTCATCACCCCGGTGCGTCTGCAGGCTTACGAGCGGCTGGTCCTTTTCCTCGAGCGGATCTCGCCCGAGTCACTGATCATGCGCCTCAACCGGCAGGGGCTGACGGTGCAGCAACTGCATCAGGAGATGCTCATGGCCATCCGCAACGAATACGAGCACAATCTCTCCCAGCAGCTTTATGTCTCTGCTGCAGCGTGGGAGGTGGTACGCAATGCCCGGGGCCAGATCCTCAGGCTCATCAACACCACCTTCGAAGAGTTCAAGCCAGACGATCCGGCGCTGGATTTCAGCAAGCGGATCTTCGAGAAGCTGGTGGACATCGAGAAGGTACCTACACAGACGGCCATCGACTACCTCAAGAACGAGGTGAGCCGTCTCTTCTGATAAAAAAAATGCCCGGCGTACCGGGCATTTTCCTTACAGCAGGTCTATGCTTCTTTTCACGAAGGTGTTCAGCTTCTCACCACGCAGCATGTTGTTGGACAACAGGGCCAGGTCGATCAGCTGGCGCACCAGCTTGCTCTTCTCCGCATAGCTGTCGAGGATCTCTTTCCTCTTCTTCTCCAGCTCTTCGATCTTTTTATCCAGCTCGGCGATACGGTCCTTGTCGGCCTGCGGTATCTCCTCCTCTTTCTTCTCCTTATTGGCTGTCTCCAGTTCTTCTTTGGTCTTCTTCAGCGGCGCCATCTTCTCCATGATCTTGGACAGGCGGGCATCCGTTTTCTTCTTCATCTCCTCGATCACCTTGCCCACCAGCGGGTGGTTGGTGTCCACCACCAGGTTATAGCTCTCGGGGAGGGTACCGAACATACCGGCCTCACCGCTGAGCTCCGACATGTCCTTCATGCGGCGCATGAACTCCGACTGGGTGATCTGCAGGGGCAGGTCACTGCCCAGATGCTCAAAGACCACCATGAACTTGTCCCGGTCGTGGATGGCCTGCAGGAACACCTCTTTCAGGTCCTCTTTCTGGTCTTCCGTCAGCTTCGACTCGCTGAGATCTTCTTTCTCGATCAGCCGTTCCACCACATCTGAGTCGACCCGCACAAAACGGCTCTCCTTGAATTTGGTCTCCAGATGGTTGAGGAAATGTACATCCAACTGGCCGTCCATCAGCAGGACGTCATACCCCTTGGCGCGGGCCTTGTCGATGAAGACATACTGCTCTTCCTTGTTGGTGGCATAGAGGTATATCAGCGTTTTGTGCTTGTCCGTCTGATTCTCCTTGATCAGGTTGCGGTACTCCTCAAAGGTGAAGTACTGCCCCTCGGTGTTCTTCAGCAGGGCAAATTTCTCGGCCCGCTCGTAGAACTTGTCGTCGGTCATCATGCCATACTCGATGAACAGCTTGAGATCGTCCCATTTTTTCTCGAACTCCTTGCGGTCGTTCTTGAAGATCTCCTGCAGGCGGTCGGCCACTTTCTTGGTGATATGCCCCGAGATCTTCCGCACATTGGGATCGCCCTGCAGGTAACTGCGTGAGACGTTCAGCGGGATGTCCGGCGAATCCAGCACCCCGTGCAGCAGGGTCAGGAACTCCGGCACAATGCCCTCCACCGAGTCGGTCACAAAGACCTGGTTGCAGTAAAGCTGTATCTTGTTCTTCTGGATCTCGAACTGGTTCTTGATCTTCGGGAAATAAAGGATCCCCGTCAGGGTGAAGGGATAATCCACGTTCAGATGGATCCAGAAGAGGGGATCTTCCAGTCCCGGATAGAGATCGTGATAGAATTTCTTGTAATCCTCATCTTTCAGGTCGGCCGGTTTCCGGGTCCACAGGGGATTGGTGTCATTGATGATATTGTCCTCTCCGGTCTCCACCTCCTTGCCGTCCTTCCACTCTTTCTTTTTGCCGAAAGCGATGGGGATGGGCAGATAACGGCAGTACTTTTTCAGGATCTGCTCGATACGGTCCTCTTCGAGGAACTCTTTCGAATCCTTGTCGATGTGCAGGATGATATCCGTACCCCGTTCGGTTTTCTCCGTTTCCTCCAGCGAGAACTCCGGCGTACCGTCACACGACCACCGCACGGCTTTGGCATCTTCCTTATAGGACTTCGTCACGATCTCCACCTTTTTGGAGACCATAAAAGAGGAATAGAAGCCCAGCCCGAAATGGCCGATGATGGCGTTGGCGTCTTTCTTATATTTCTCCAGAAATTCTTCGGCGCTGGAGAGAGCGATCTGGTTGATGTATTTGTCGATCTCTTCGGCTGTCATACCCACACCCCGGTCGGAGACCGTCAGGGTGCCTTTTTTCTTGTCCACGCTGACACGGATGGTCAGGTCGCCCAACTCACCCTTGAAGTCTCCCACCGACGATAGGGTCTTCAGCTTGAGGGTAGCATCCACAGCATTGGAGATCAGTTCCCTGAGAAAGATATCATGTTCGGAATAGAGAAATTTTTTGATGATCGGAAAAAGGTTTTCCGTCGTAACATTGATCTGTCCTTTTTGCATAGTCGTATAATATTTTCAGGTTATCATTCAATTCTTCTCCCGCCCCGGGGCAAATGCTGTGCCAGGGAGAGAGGACTGACAGAAAGGCAGAATCAAGGCTAAAGTAATCCGACTTCGCCAAGGCTACGTCGGACGAGGAAAGGCAAAAGGCAAAAGGCAGAAGGTCGAAAAGTCAAAAGGTCAAAAAGTCGAAAAGTGGGAAAAGTGGAAAGAGATGCTGGGTGCTGGGTGCAAGGTGCTGGGGGAGATGCCCTTAACGACATGCCTTTACGGAAAAGCCCCGAAGGGGCGTAAGCAACCAGGATCGGGCACAGCCCGATCATCATGGGGTAAATAATTCCATAGCCCTGTAAGGGCGAAAGCGTCGACCCCGCCTCGCCTTCGCCCCGGCCCTTCGGTACGATTGCTGCCTCCTTCGGCAAGCCTTCAGTGGCCAAAGACGCAATCACTCAGGGACCGGGGACTACGGCGGGCAAGGACGGGGTTGAAGAAGGACCTGCGGTAGGCAGGAACGTCGAACACCAAACACCGGATTGGGTTAAAAATGGACTTCCGCCATGGAGTTGATCTCATTGAACAGATTATTTTTCCCTGCAGACTGCAATACATGTTCAGACCAATGCCAGGGATCAGGCATAGATCCGATCAGGAAGGTTCTGGTGGGGGCGATCAATGCAGGCAACTCACACAGATCGGTAACCCTCAGGCAGTTGAGCATTTCTATGGCTGGTCCGCGACCATCGGGTCTGGATGCTGCATTCTGGGTTGCAGGCGGATCTTTTATCACCAGCGTATGTATATTGCCATCGAGTAAAGCAGCATAGAGAGCCACTACGCTCATATCATTTCTGGCGGCAATGCCTGTTTTGCCGGTATCAACGCCCTCGAGGGTCCGGCAAAATTCCAGACAACGCAGTACATCGTAAACCTCCATGGAAGCGATGGTTCTGCCGATCCAGGCAGAAGCCCTGCGGACATGCCACTGTAACTCAGGCCCCCAGCCATATTCACCGACGCCGCGGGTTTCAAAATAAGCAATGTTCCACTTTTTATCCAGCTCGCTGATAAAACTTTCCGATGCCCACCGCTCTTCTCCCGGGCTTCTCAACACGATCATCAATGGATGCTTTTGGGAGGGGTCCTGGTTCCAGTGGATCTTCACTTTCAGCCGCCACCCTTTTTCGGAAATGAAACTGTAAGTATCCGTTCCAAACCGTGCACCATCGTCGGTCCGGTAAACATGATGAGGTTCCATAGGCATTGGATGCCCGGGAAAAGCCCCGAATGTTTCCCTCTTCAGAAAACGGATCACGGAATCTTTGTGTACGGCCAGAGCACTTTCTCCGGAAATATCAGGTCGAACAGCCAGTTTTACAAAAGAATCCTGAATGGTAGTCGTGCGATCGCCGGCGGGAGGACCGTTAACATATACTTTCAGCTTTTCTTCAGATAACTGATGTTCCGGCAATTCATCCACATCACCGGCTTTTTCGGGCGCCACATCTTTACCCATCAGATATTTAAAAAAGAATGAAAAGATAGCTTCCCTGGATGTGGGATGATAGGAATGCCCTCCCGGCGTTTCTATCATCGTGATCTTTTCTCCGGCATTGTAAAGTTTATAGAGATCCTTCAGATCGTAAAACACTTCTCTCGACGACTCTATAGTGTTCAATCCGTCCCTGTCGGCCTGGGCGATGAGCAGGGGTCGCGGTGCGATCAGGGCTCCGATGTCCTGCATATCAAAACGGTATGTATTGATGGGGAACATGCAATCGCAGTGTCCGTCAATGGTCCGGGTAAGAATGTGAGATTTCAATGTACTGTTGCCACACACAGGTGCTGCAGCTTTGACGCGCGGATCGATAGCTGCAATAAACCAGCTCATGGCCCCTCCGCCGGAAATACCTGTTACGCCAATCTTTTCCGGATCCACTTCAGGCCGCGCTGCCAGCAAGTCAATACCGCGAACAGCATTCCATACTTCCACCCCTGCCGGAGTATATCCCCTGCTATACCACTGAAACCACCCTTCGGAGTAACACCCGTGATGTACACCCCGCACTTCACCAAACTGGATGGTTTCCACGATCAGACAGACAAACCCCAATTGTGCAAATTTTCTCGGGTGGGATTGATAATGTACTTTCTGCGTTGGTGAATGACCACACTGATAAAGAATAGCTGCGGTAGGATGTTTAATGTGGTCGGGAATGTATAAATTGGCAACCACATAGAGGCCGGGAAGCGATTCGTAATAAAGTTTTTCGATGCGGTAACCTTTTTCCCTGACAGTACCGGTGATCTTTACATTAAGTGGAGGCCTCTTCCCTTCCAAAGGCACATCCTCCAGACTGAGCATTTCTATGAGTTTCCGGTAGTGATCCTGTCTTATTTTTTCCCAGTCTTCCAGAGAGCGGATGCCGGTCATCGATTGATCCGTGATCAATGCAGCTTCGCGCATCAGATAATTACGGATATTGTTATCCTGATCCGTATCCGGGCCCAATTGCATGGGAATACGCTGAGCCTGGAGGTGATAAAAAAGGGACAGGAAGATGAACAGAAAGAAATATGGAAGCGTTTTCATTTAAAATAATTTTAAGCGTGAAACCGAAGTTTAATTTTTTTCAAGATAAAATAATATGTCCTTAAATTCAATTCTTAAAAATCAACATTGTAGAATACCCGTAATTGTTAACTGCCAGTGACAGGGGAAACAGGATGTGATCGCAGGATCATATTCGGGTTATTATTAATTTGAACCCGTTGGATGTTCCAGAATATATTCACAGTTGATCACTTTTTCCACAAAATCGAGCGGAAAATAATAGTAATGATTTGAGGCCTCAAAACCTATCCTGGAATCTTCCTTGCTGGATCTGTACATCTGCACTGCAATTTCTTTTTCACTTTCTGTGATCTTTTGTACAGCTTTTCTCAGTGCTTCTTTTGATTTTTTATCCGGAGGGCCGGAGATCAAACTGTCGCGAGCCATAATGAACCGGATCTGATTGGCCACACTTTGAAAATGCATCCATGCTACGGTGGCAAAACGGGCATCTTCCAGAGTTTTTGTTTTTTGCGACCGGTTATCCGTCTTTTCGGCAGCAGCTTTAAAATAAGGAAGACCCTTTTCCCATTTATCCGCAAGTTTTTCAAATTGGCCGGCCAGTATTTCTTCCGGATACACACCTTTCCATTTATTCAGATCATCGAAAGGGAAACCCAGCATGGTAGCACTTTTTCCCGTCGGCTTCGGATAGAGGGGATTGGCCGGGCCATACTGCATCGGAGCTGTATAGATGCCGAGTCCGTAAGGGAACTCTGTAAATGCCGAACTGAATATTTCCCATGCTTTCAACACATCAGGCGCTGCCTTTGCTCCGTAACGTTTGACAGCTATGTGCTCCAGCGATTGATGAAGATCTTCCTGCGGGTGATCCTGAATGTATTTCACAAGATCCAGATTTGGAGAAGGGTAACCTCCCAGTGACCAGCTAAGCATCAATCCGTCAACATTCACTTTTTGCAGGTTTTTTATATGTTGACCAATAAGATCCATGACCGGAAGATACGGGATAGCCGAAAGTTCCCAACTGTTGTTGACCTGGATCTTGGCAATAGTTTTTAATCCTCTCTTTTTTGAAATATCCCAAAGCCGGAGCGCACGGGGTCCGGGACCGACAACGGAAATGGAATATTCTCCAACGGTGGTTTTTATACCCCCCCGCTCGACAGGTTTGCTCCACTCACTGACGCTCATGTGACAGACGCCCTCAGGCAGCTTTTTCAGGATACCCGCGGCCCACCGGTTTTTTCCCCAGGCCGTACCGTCCGGCCATCCCCAGTCCCAGACGATCACCCTGGCTTTGGGATTGCCTTCCCAGACCCCCTCGGCAATGGTCTTGTTCACTTCCGCGATAACGTCCTCCGGCGATCTCCTGGAACAGCGCGGGCATTGGTTACCATTTTGGTGCGACCAACAGTTGGTCAGGTTTTCGGAAGCGGTGATCGTAAAGACTCCGCCAAGTTCGGGAACCTGCCTGAATACCCCGGTCAACGATTCTTTCAGCCATTGCCGGACGAGCGGCACACTGGTACACATCGCTCCGAAAGATCCTTCCTGCACCCCCAGCAGATCTTCACGGCCTTTGAAAAAGGACAACGGCATGGCCCTTGGCTCATTCATATAAAGGTAAATTTTGATCCCGTATCTTTCCGTTCGCTGTGCCAGCTTGCGCAAGTTCTTTAGTCTGATCTCACGTCCTTCACCCAATTCCGGAAAGATCTTACTTGCCGTCAGTTGATGCAGTACCACGTGGAGCCAGACCCCGTTGATCCCCTGTTCGGCAAGGCGCTGAAGGAGCCCGTCCGGAAAAGGATCAAGTTCCGGATGCAGTAACGGGTCACCAAACGGGGCAAAGTAGGAATAAATAAAACGGAGCGGCTCATCATCCTTTTTGGAAGAAGATGCAGGATGATAATCCGGATCAGGCCGGGATAGTCTGGCAATGAAAGCAAAACGTTTTTCCCCGGGATCTTTTAATTCTTCCCCAAAATTATCCCATACTACTTTCTTTATTTCAGCGCAACGTTTTTCTATAGCAGGCGTCGCAGGTACATATTCTACCGGGGGGCAAGCCGGTCTCATACCCCCTGTTTTTACCCAGAGGAAATCGTCATCTCTCAGCTTTTCGTCGAGTTGTTCTGCATTCCAGTTCAATAAAGTGAGCATCTGGTCATAGCTGATCAGGTTCCAGTTACGACGGATCAGTGATATATACCCGCGTTTTTCAAACGCAGGATCCGGATCATGATGTTCCGGAAGTCCCATGGAAAGGCCTGCCTTGCGAACATTTTCAACCTGGGTATTCAATACCCTGGCCATACGTTCCAGGGAAAGGGATTCCCAGTTACGCCAGATAAAAGCATGCATTCGTGTCGGGAAGTATGGGTACAGGATATCGTGAATCGTATCTTTTCCATATACAATGGTTTTATCCTGCTGTCCCGCATTTTTATGGCCGGTGCATCCCGGCAATATAAACGCCGTAAAAAACAAAAACAGCAATGATACCGGGAACAAATATTGCAAATGGCGGAATAATGCTTTCATGTAACAGTTATTAAAGGATCACAAGATCAATTATTTCATTTCAATCATTCACGCATTCACACATTCAAGCAGTTCCACCCAGCACCCCACCTTCGTCCCGACCTGTCGGGACTTTGGCGGGCGAAGCCAGCACCCACTTTGTCCGCCATAGCCCGGAGGGCGAAGACAGAGCACCCAGCACCACAACTTTCAACTTTAGGCACTTTTAACTTTCAACTTCCTAAAACCTTATGATCTTCTCCACCTTCTTCCTTTTCAGATAGTTGGCGATGAGGGGTTTCATCTCGCGGTAGTGCGGCAGGGGACGGATGCAGGCGTGTAGGGGCTCCGTGCCGAAGAAATGATCGTTGATATCGATGTAGCCATATCCGGCGGGCAGACCGTGCTCGATCTTGATCACCGCCCGCTCCTCCACCGAGCGGCCCCGGTCGAGGATGAAGAAGTTCTCGCTGTCGAAGTCGAACGAGCGCAGGGCCTTGCCGGCCCGCATGTTGTAAGCCGCCGGCGGCTCTTCACCCACACAGGCGCCGCGACAGCTGCCGATCTGGTAGTAAAAGCAGGCTCCCTGCGACTCATAGAGACCTGTCATCTTCTGGCACAGGTCGAATTTCTCCCTCAGACGGTACAGTTTGTTCCGGGCCTGCTCCACCGAGACGAAGCTCTGCAGCGGCGTCTCCCCTTCGCCGATGGTCTGGATACTGAAACGGATATACCCTTTCTCGTCGCGGTGGGAGAAGATCCCCACCTGCCGTCCTTTGCGGCGTTGCGCCCGGTTGTACACGGGCAGGTGTTGTTTGATCTCCGCCGACTCGAGCAGGAGGGCCACCAGCTCGCTGCCGGTCTCCTCCCAGGAGATATCGGCTGTCTCCTGAATGATCTGCAGCTCCCGTCGCGTACGACCTCCCGAGAAATGGGACATCACACGCCGGTAGAGGTTACGGCTCTTGCCGATGTAGATGATCCCACCAGCATGGTTGTGGAAATAATAGACCCCCGGCTCTTCGGGGATCTGCCGGATACGCTTCTGCAGGTTCTCCGGCAGGGTCAGCTTCCCGTCGGATATCTTCTTCTCTTCCTTCAGCGCCAGCAGGCGATGCAGCAGATAGACCGTGGCCAGGGCATCGCCGGCCGCCCTGTGGCGGTCTTCTATGCGTATATCCAGGGCCTCACAGAGAGGACCCAGGCTGTAGGAGGGCAGCCCCGGCACCAGACGACGGCTCTCGCGCACCGTATCCAGCAGGTCACGGCGGTAACGATACCCCAGCCGGCGGAATTCCTCCCGCACAAA
The DNA here is from genome assembly GCA_015486475.1 of Bacteroidales bacterium. GTDB lineage: Bacteria > Bacteroidota > Bacteroidia > Bacteroidales > VadinHA17 > DRPN01. Next base: position 7,798 of record WFRO01000246.1, on the reverse strand, counting down.
ACCATAGTCGAAGTGGGCATTGTGGGCCACGAAGATCCTGCCCTCGGTCATCTCCACCAGACGGCGGGCGATCTCATAGAACTTCGGCGCCCCCTCTACCATCTCGTTGGTGATGCCCGTGAGGGAGATGATGTGCGCCGGTATCGTTTTTTCCGGATCGATGAGCGTGGTAAACTCTTCCACGATCTCCCGCCCGTCGGTGATGTACACCGCGATCTCGGTGATGCGCTCCCGCTCCGGGCTCAGCCCCGTCGTCTCTATGTCGATCACGGAAAACATAATAAGAAGTTTGGAGTGCCTAGAGTTTGGAGTGCCTAGAGTTAAAAGTTATTGGTTCACAGTTCATAGTTCATAGTTCACAGTTCATAGTTTATCATTCAATCATTCAATCATTCAAGCATTCACTCATTCAAACATTCACTCATTCAAGCATTACTCCTTCGAACTTATATACCCTTCCACGATCTTCCCATACGCTTTCATGAGCTTCCGCACCAGCGGATGCATCGGATCGAAGGACATTTCTTCCACGCGGTTCACCGGCAGTACGTTGATAGAGGTGCCCGTCAGGAAGAGGGCTTCCACCTGCGGCAGATCTTCCTCATGCACAGCCTGCTCTTCCAGGGGTATGCCAAGCTCATGGCAGAGCTGCAGCACATATTTCCGAGAGATCCCGGACAGCACCATCGGGGCAGGGGCGGTGAAGATCCTTCCCTCGCGTACGAGGAACAGGTTGGAACGGCTCCCCTCGGTGAGGTAGCCCTCCCGGTTGACCAGCAGGGCTTCGTAGCGGCCGGTGCTGATCAGCTTCTGGTAGATCGTGAGGCGCAGTCCCTGATGGATGATCTTGGCCTCCGGCCGGGGACGCTCACCATGATACAGGATACACGCCACCCCTTTGGCATACTGGGTAGGCGTGGGGTAGAGATGCTCCACCCGGTACACGAGGAACAGGATGGGATCCGACATCCCTTTCCCGAAATTGAAGATGATCTTCAGGTTCCCCTCCCGCAAAGCGTTCTCCCGGATCACCCGCTCCACAGCACCCATGATCTCCTCCCTTGTTGCCGGGATCTGCCGGCCACTGATCTTTCCCGTATGGTACAGGCGGTCCAGATGATCTTCCAGGAAAAGGGGTACCCCCCGGACCACCCGTATCACCTCATACACCACCTCCCCCTCATAGACAGCTGACAAAGGAAATTCCCGGCAGTCCTGCATCCTGCCGTTGTGAAAAAACCGTTGTCCCGTACATTCGTGCATAAAAGGAGTATCGAGTTTTGAGTTGAGAGTATCGAGCTGCGGGTATCGGGTTGGTGGTTCGTGGTTTGTAGTTCGTAGTTGGTAGTTCATCATTCATCGATCATCGATCATCGATCTTCCTTCCTTCTGCCTTTCCTCGTCCGACGTAGCCTCGGCGAAGTCGGATGCCTTTTGCCTTTTGCCTTTTGCCTTTTGCCTTTTGCCTTTTGCCTTTTGCCTTTTGCCTTTTGCCTTATTACTTATTCCACCGATTGCAACTGCTGCAGCCTGTGATAGTATCCTTTTTTCTTCATCAGCTCTGCATGGGTGCCGCGTTCCACGATCTCTCCACGGTGCAGGACACAGATCTCATCGGCGTTCTTGATGGTGGAGAGACGGTGGGCGATGACCAGCGAGGTGCGGTTCTTCATCAGCTTGACGATGGCCTCCTGCACCAGTTTCTCCGATTCGGTGTCGAGCGAGGAGGTGGCCTCGTCGAGGATGAGTATGGGCGGGTTCTTCAGCAGGGCCCGGGCGATGCTGATACGCTGTTTCTGGCCTCCCGACAGCTTGTTCCCGCCCTCCCCCACCGGCGTATCATAGCCCTGTTCCGTGGCCATGATGAAGTCATGGGCATTGGCGATCTTCGCCACCCGCACCACATCCTCATAGCTGATCCCTTCCTGGCCCATGGTAATATTGTTAAAGAACGTATCATTGAAAAGGATGGGCTGCTGGTTGACGATGCCCATGAGGTTGCGCAGATCCTCAATGCGGTACTCGCGTATATCCCGGCCGTCGAGCCGCACCGTTCCTTTTGTCGGTTCGATGAAACGCGGCAGCAGATCGGCCATGGTGCTCTTGCCGCCGCCCGACTCACCCACCAGGGCAATGGTGCTGCCTCTCTGTATCTTCAGGTTGATATCTTTCAGGACATCCTCTTTCTCATAGCGGAACCATACATGATCATACTCGATCGAATCTTTGAACTCCTTTACAGGCAAGGCGTTGGGACGGTCACGTATAGGCTCCTCCTCATCCAGGATCTTATTGATACGTTCGAGGGAAGCCATCCCTTTCTGCACATTGAAATAGGCCATCGACAGGCTTTTGGCCGGCGGGATCACCTGTGAGAAGATCACGATGTAAGCAATGAAAGCCTGCGAGGAGAGCCCCGAGGAGCCTGTCAGCACCATCCTGCCACCGTAATACATCAGGATCATCATCACCACCGTGGCCAGGAACTCACTCATGGGCTGCGAGAGATAACGCCGGCGGTGAACCTTCTTCATAGAAGAATAATAGCTGCGGTTGATGGTGTCGAATTTATCCTTGAAAGCATCGTCGGCATTGAAAGCCTTGATGATACGGAAGCCCGAGAGGGTCTCCTCGATCACCGTCACGATGCCGCCCAGGCGCCGTTGGCCGCCCATGGCGATGCCCCGCAGGTTACGCGCCACCTTGCCGATGAGCCATCCGCTCAGCGGCAGGAGGACCAGCACGAAGAGAGTAAGCTTGTAGCTCATAGCGAACAGATAGGTCATGTAGATGATGATCGTCACCGGATCGCGGAAGAGCATCTCCAGCGAGGCGACGATGGAGAGCTCTATCTCTTTCACATCGGCAGTGATGCGCGAGAGTACATCCCCCTTGCGGGCATCGGAATAGTATGAAAGAGGCAGACGCAACAGCTTGCGGTAGAGAAGGCCCCGCAGGTCTTTCTCCACCCCCGCCCGTATGGGCGCCATATAGTAGTTGGCCAGGAATTTGAACCCATTCTTAAAGAGCGCCATCACCACCACCAGGATGGCGATGAACCCCAGGGCATCCACCTTGCCGTGGGCATGGATGATCTGTCCCAGGTAATAATACAGGTTGTGGATGAGTGCCGAGGGTTTCAGATCAAAAGGTACCGGCTCATGCACCACCGGCTGCGTGCCGAACAGCACCCCCAGGAAAGGCGCCACCAGCGAGTAGGAAAAGATGGCGAAGAAAGCCGACAGGGTATTGAAGACGACATTCCAGAAAGCCCTCACCCAGTAAGGCCTGACAAGACGGAAGATCTGTAGGAACTGTTTCATAAAGCAGCGGTCAAATCCCTGTATAGTTGAAAGGGGTGATCTGTTTCATCTCCTCTTTCACCTTATCAGGAACGTCGAGGGTATCGATAAAAGTATGCAGACGCTCTTTGGTGATGTGTTTATGGGTACGCGTGAGCTCTTTGAGCTTTTCGTATGGCTCCGGATAGCCTTCCCTCCGCAGGATGGTCTGTATGGCCTCGGCCACGACGCTCCAGTTGTCTTCCAGATCGTCGCGGATCTTGTCCTCATTGAGGATCACCTTGTTCAGGCCTTTTCGCAGGGAGCTGAAGGCGATCAGGGAGTAGGCCAGGGGCAGGCCCACATTGCGCAGCACCGTGCTGTCGGTGAGGTCGCGCTGCAGACGCGACACCGGCAACTTGGCCGCCAGATGCTCACAGAGCGCATTGGAAAGGCCCAGGTTGCCTTCGGCATTTTCAAAGTCGATGGGGTTCACTTTGTGCGGCATGGTGGACGAGCCCACCTCGCCGGCCTTGATCTCCTGCCGGAAATACTCCATCGAAATGTACATCCAGAAATCACGGGCCAGATCGAGAAAGATGTTGTTGATCCGTTTCAGGTTGTCCATCATCGCGGCAAGATGATCGTAGGGCTCTATCTGGGTGGTCACCTCGGTGCGGTGCAGCCCCAGAATATTGTTGACGAAATGGTTGGCAAAAGCCACCCAGTCGATCTCCGGGTAGGCCACCTTGTGGGCATTGAGGTTGCCCGTGGCACCGCCGAACTTGGCCGACCAGGGGATCTTCTCCAGCATGGCGAACTGCCCTTCCAGCCTGCGTACGAAAACCAGGATCTCCTTACCCACACGCGTGGGCGAGGCCGCCTGGCCGTGCGTACGCGCCAGCATAGGTATGTCGGCCCAGTCATCGGCCATGTCCGAAAGACGGGCCAGCAACGCTGTGAATGCCGGCACATAGAGATCGTTGAAAGCATCCCGCGTCATCATCGGGAAAGCCGTATTGTTGATGTCCTGCGAGGTGAGCCCGAAATGAATGAATTCCTTCCAGGCCTCCAGACCGGCTTCCTCAAAACGCTCTTTCAGGTAGTACTCCACCGACTTGACATCATGGTTGGTACGGGCTTCGATCTTTTTCACCTCCGCCGCATCTTCCAGGGAAAAGTCCTTTACCCATCCCCGCAGCTCCTCGTAACGGTCCGTAGGAAAAGAAGATAATGCCGGCAGAGGCAGCTCACACAAGGCAATGAAATATTCCACCTCCACTTTCAGGCGGTAGCGTATCAGGGCATATTCGGAAAAATATTTTTCGAGGTCTTTGATCTTGTCGCGGTATCTCCCGTCAATGGGAGAGATCGCCAGCAGTGATTGGTTCTCCATGATCCCGGTAGTTTTCTGTCACAAAAATAGGAAAATAAGCCGTATTGCACCATGCCCCCGGTCATAAAGCCGAAAGTCTTGTCATATTTGTAATTGTATGGTTAGCTCCTACCTGTAAACTTGTTAACCTCAAAAGAATATTGTAATTTTGAAAAAAAGTAATGTTAATGGGACACGATGCTATCAAACTGGAACTGATCGAATGGCTCACAAAACTGGAAGACCGTGAGACCATTGAATACCTTAAGATCGTCAAAGATTCCCGGGATATCGATCATGACTGGTGGAACGATCTGTCAGCAGAGCAAAAACGAAGTATTAAAAAAGGGCTAAAGGATATCGACGAAGGCAGAGTGACATCCCACCAGGAAGTTGTGAAAAAATATGGCTTATAAATTTTTCTGGACTGACGAAGCTATCAGCAATCTGGAAGAAATACTGGACTATCTGATCGAAAGATGGTCACAAAAAGAAGTTGATAAGTTCAAACATAAATTAAGAAAACAACTTCAACTGATCTCCCGGTTTCCGTTAATGTTTCCTGTATCGAATTATAATTCAAGGTTAAGAAAGGCCGTTTTGAGCAAGCAAACCACTGTTTATTTTGAGATCAGGGACGGTATGATCTATATTGCTTATTTATTTGTAAACAAAAAAGACATCAACAGGATCAAAGAATAGATCATTGTCCTGACACCCTGTTTTTTAATAAACTTAAAATGAAAAGACCGATCCTTCTTGTCCTGTTCCTTCTCACCATCGCTGCCACCGCCTTTCCCCGTGTAGCGGGGGATACGGTCGCTGCCGATACGGCCGGCCGGAAAAAAACGGTCTACATCTTTCCCATCCGGGAGGAGATCGCCCGGCCCGCATGGCGCCTTACCAAAAAAGGTCTGGAGAATGCCCGCCGCCTGCATGCCGATTACATCCTGATCCATATGAACACTTACGGCGGCCTCCTCAACAGTGCCGACAGTATACGCACAGCTATCCTCAACTGTCCGGTCCCGGTGATGGTCTTCATCGACCACAACGCCGCCTCGGCAGGGGCGCTGATCTCCATCGCCTGCGACAGCATCTACATGCGCTCCGGCGCCACCATCGGCGCCGCCACGGTGGTCAACCAGACAGGACAGCAGGTGCCCGACAAGTACCAGTCGTACATGCGGGCCATGATGCGGGCCACAGCCGAGTCCCATGGCAAGGACACGATCATCCGCGATGGTGATACGCTGACACACTGGCGTCGCGACCCCCGTATCGCTGAGGCCATGGTGGATGCACGCATCTACATTCCCGGCATAAGCGACTCGGGCAAGGTGATCACCCTCACCACCGACGAGGCCATACGCCTGGGATATTGCGAAGGAAAGGCTGAGAGTATCGAGGAGGTGCTGCAAAAGACAGGTCTGGGCGACGCGCATGTTGTACGTTACGAGATCAAACCGGTAGACCGGATCATAGGCTTCCTGGCCAGCCCTGCCGTCTCGGGTATCCTCATCATGATCATCATCGGCGGCATCTACTTTGAGCTGCGCACGCCGGGCATAGGCTTTCCCCTCGCCGCCGCCGTCCTGGCCGCCATCCTTTATTTCGCACCCCTCTACCTGGAAGGCCTCGCACAACACTGGGAGATCCTTCTTTTCGTAGCAGGGCTTATCCTTATTGCGGTGGAGATCTTTGCCATACCCGGCTTTGGCGTAGCCGGTATTTCGGGGATCATCCTCCTTGTCACAGGACTGACCCTCAGCCTGGTGGATAATGCCGTTTTCCGCTTCGATCCCACAATGGCAGTCAACATGCTGCTGAAATCACTTTTCATCGTGCTGGTCTCCTCCCTCCTCTCGATCATCCTCTCTATCTGGCTTACCAAGAAAGTGGCCGGATCCCGGAAGCTGAACCTGGCCCTTCATACCGAATTGCAAACGAAAAAAGGTTATGTGAGCGTGGAGAAGAAAATGCAGGAAGAGCTGACCGGGAAAAAAGGCAGGGCCTTCACCGTATTGCGACCCTCCGGAAAGGTGATCATCGACGGAGAGGTGTATGACGCCGTCGCCGAGATGGGCTTCATCGAAAAAGATGCCCCCATCCTCGTCACCCGCCAGATGACAGGCCAGTTGTATGTCGTCGAAGAAAAATAAACCCTTCAACTCCTCAACTTATCAACTTATCAACTACTCCACCATTTATCTTCCATCCCTACTGTTAAAAAATGTTAATATTTGGTTTAAAAACAAAGTTTTCTTAATTTTATAGGTCGAACCTTATTACAAACCATATTTTCTCACACTATGTCTATAACGCTTACGTTTAACGAATTGCGCAGAATCAAGGACAGTCTGCCGGATGGGTCCATGGGAATCATTGCAGAAAAACTCGACATCAAAGTCGAGACGGTCAGGAACTATTTCGGCGGCACCAACTATAACGACGGAGAAAGCATCGGCATCCACCTCGAGCCGGGCCCGGACGGTGGCATCGTCACCCTCGACGACACCACGATCCTGGAGCTGGCCAAGGAGATCGCCGGGATGTAAACGATCCTTCTCTCCGGCAGGAAAACGCTGTCTTTCCTGCCACACATATCCCGATGATCCAGGAAGCTATCATAACTGCCGGGCAACAGTGGCTGGGCAGAACGTATGATTTTTGCCGCAGCTGTTTTGCAGGGCTTTACCTTCCCTCCCACGACGAGACCCACCATCTGCGGGTGTGGAACTATGCGCGGCAGCTCATCCCGCTCCTGCCTGCCCGGGGGATCTCCCTCAACGCTGCTGAGGTCGAAGGCGTGCTCCTGGCATCCCTGCTGCACGACACCGGCATGGCGGAGACCTTCTCCCCGGCCCACGGCGCCGCCGGCCGCCGCCTGGCAGAAAGATTTTTCTCTGCCTGCCCGGACCCACCCCGTCTCACAGAAGAGATCCTCGACGCCATCGAAAAACACGATGACAAAGCCTACCGCGAGAAAGCGACGCCCGCCACCCCCGGCAGCAGGATCCTGATCCTCCTCTCCGTGGCCGACGACCTGGACGCTTTCGGATATACCGGCATTTTCCGCTACTACGAGATCTATTCCCGGCGCGGCCTCTTCGTGGTACAAAACAGCGAAAAGATCCTCCGC
>WFRO01000245.1 GCA_015486475.1 Bacteroidales bacterium | reverse complement strand
CCTGACGGCAGGCTCCGCAAGGGTAGGCAGGCTCTCCTGTGATGCCGGCCGGGGTGCGGGCGGTAAGCGCCAGGGCTATGATGGCTACGTCAGGGTATTGTGCTCCGGCATAGAAGACCGCCACCCGTTCGGCACACAACCCCGACGGGTAAGCGGCATTTTCCTGGTTGTTCCCGGTGATGATCTTACCATTCTCGAGCAGCAGGGCCGCCCCTACCCGGAAAGCCGAATAGGGGGCATAGGCGTTTTCCGTAGCCTTGTCAGCTTCCTCCAGCAGATGCCTGCTCTCTTCATCCAGTTCCTCACGGGTGTATTGCCTGATCCGGATGGTTATCTTTTTCTCTTTCATTTTGTTTTTTGCAAAGGGATCTCAACAAATGTACAATTTTTGCCATGAATATTATATTTTTGGACCGTGAAGTACCGGAAAATGTATAAATGTATTACCGGATACCGCCGCTATGTGACGGCAGGGATCGTGCTGGCAGTGTTGTTCTTTTTTACGGGATGCGGCAGTTCCCGGAAAGTGGCATCTGTCTCGCCGGCGGTGAAACTCGAACGTGCCCAGTATATTGAGAAATATGCGCCTCTGGCCATCGAAGAGATGCACCGCACCGGCATCCCGGCCAGCATAACCATGGCCCAGGCCCTGCTCGAGTCGAACGACGGGAACAGTTACCTGGCCATATATGGCAAGAACCATTTCGGGATCAAGTGTCACAGGGACTGGACAGGCAGGAAGATCTATTATGACGATGACTCCAAACATGAATGTTTCAGGAAATACAATAACGTGGAAGAATCTTACCGGGACCATTCGGATTTCCTGATGAACAAGGACCGGTACGCTTTCCTTTTCAAACTGCCTCCTGACGACTACAAAGCCTGGGCAAAAGGTCTGAAAAAGGCCGGTTATGCCACCAATCCCCATTATGCACAATTGTTGATCGGGATCATTGAAGACAACCGCTTGTATGAGCTGGACAGCAGGAAATACAAATCCCCGGCGGTATCTTCAACTGCTGTGGCCGAAGGAACACAGAAGCCGTCCGGTGTCAGGGACACCACCGCAAACAATACGGAAATGTCAGCGACAGCCTCTCCGCCGGAGATGTCAGAGACAGCTTCTCCGCCGGAGATGTCAGAAGAATTTACGGTTGCTCCGGCCGGCCGGCGGCAGGTGATGATGAACAACCGGGTGAACTATATCATTGTGCGGAAAGGGGATACTTTTGAGTCGTTGACCAAAGAGCTGGGACTGGTGCCGGGAGAGCTGCCGAAATACAATGAGATGGATAAGCATGCCACCCTGAAAGAGGGTGAGATCCTGTATCTGCAGCCCAAGAGAAAACAGGCAGAGCCGGGGAAAAAGGAGCATATTGTAAAAGAGGGGGAGACGATGTATTCCATTTCACAGCAGTATGCCATCCGCCTGAAATACCTGTATGAGATGAACGGCATGAAGCCGGGTGAGGAACCCCGGCCGGGTCAGAAGCTCAAACTGAGAAAGTGAGCTCGCCGGGGCGGATGCCCCGCAAGAAATCCTGTACTTTCATTTTTTTCCTTCCTTCCAGCTGTAACTCTCTGAGCGAAAGGAACCCTCCCGGAACGGCTACGTCCAGGTGTGTTTTACCGTCCGTCACAAAAGAGGGTACGGGAAGGTCATGTTCCTTTATTACAGGCCGTGCTGCGAAGATCTTGAGCAGCAATTCTTTTCCTTCCTTATCCCTGAGCAGGGTACGTGCTCCCGGCAGCGGGCTCAGGGCACGTATGTGGTTATAGATCTCTTCCGGGGTTCGTTGCCAGTTGATCATGAGATCTTCTTTGGTGATCTTCGGAGCGGTCTTCAGGGGGCCTTCCAGGAGATGTTGCTGTTCGACAGGTTGCACTTCTCCTGCCAGGATGGCCCGGATCGTGCTCACCACCAGCTCTGCTCCTGCACGCATGAGCTTTTCGGAGAGAGTGCCGGCATTGTCATCAAAACTGACGGGGACCTTCTCCTGCATGATGATCCTGCCGGTATCTATCTTGTGGTCGATAAAAAAGGTGGTGACGCCCGTTTCTTTCTCACCGTTCATGAGTACATGCTGTATCGGGGCTGCGCCGCGGTACCGGGGCAGGAGGGAGGCGTGCAGGTTAAAAGTGCCCAGGGGAGGCAGGGCCCATACGGCCTCGGGCAGCATGCGGAAAGCCACCACGACCTGCAGGTCCGGCTGCCAGGCACGGAGTGCCTCCAGGAACCCCGGGTCTTTCAGTTTCTCAGGCTGCAGGAGTGGTATCTGTTTCTCCAGGGCATAAGCCTTCACCGGCGACGGCCGGGGTTGGCGGCCACGGCCGGCCGGCTTGTCGGGAGCGGTGACGACGCCTCGCACGGGGATCCCTGAGGCCAGGATATGATCCAGGATGCCTGCCGCAAACTCAGGGGTGCCGAAAAAAACGATGGAGGGAGCGTCAGTCATCATGGCAGGGATCAGTCGTCATCATCGTCGTGGGGGAATCTTTCTATATCGTCGGGATTGACCAGCTCGAGGAAATGGCCCATTTTCACCTTTTTGGTCTGCAGGTAGTAAGCATTGTACTTGTTG
>WFRO01000244.1 GCA_015486475.1 Bacteroidales bacterium | reverse complement strand
TCCAACAGAGGCCTGCGCCGTCCCAAGGATGACGACCATGACGGCCGGGTGAACGAGGACTTTCCCGACGATCTGGACGGTGACGGCAATATCTGTATGATGCGCAAAAAGGATCCCGACGGGAAATACAGGACCGACCCCGAGGATCCCCGCCTCATGGAGCGGGTGGAGCCCGGCAAGAAAGGCGAATGGACGATCCTCGGCAACGAGGGCATCGACAACGACGGTGACGGCCGTATCAATGAGGATGCCGAAGGCTATGTAGACCCCAACCGCAACTGGGGATATAACTGGGCCCCTCCCTATGTGCAGGGAGGCGCGGGCGACTATCCTTTCTCCGGCAATGCCATGAGAGCTATTTCCGGTTTCATGATGGACCATCCCAATATCATCGTGGTATGGGCTTTCCACAACAACGGAGGCATGATACTCCGCGGGCCCAGCACCAAACAGGAACATCTGAGCCCTTCCGATATCCGGGTATATGATTATCTGGGGAAGAACGGAGAGATGATCCTGCCGGGTTACCGCTATCTGATCAGCTGGAAAGACCTCTATTCGACGTATGGCGATTTTACCGACTTCACCGACAATATCGTGGGGAGCTATTCTTTTGTGGGAGAGCTGTTCCGTACAGCCCAGGAGACCTACAGTGATAAGAAAGAAAAAAAGAGCGGAGAAGAAAGTTTCATGGGTTCTTCGAACAATGAAAGATCCCGCGAACGGCTGAAATTCAATGATTACCTGGCCATGGGCATGCTCTATAAGCCCTGGACGCCTTATCAACATCCTGTTTACGGGGATATTGAGATCGGCGGCTGGGTGAAGATGAGCACCCGTCTCCCTCATCCTTTCATGCTGGAAGATATGGTGCACCGCAGCGCTTCCGCCGTGATGTTCACGGCTGAGCAGACGCCGGAGGTGAAGATGGAGGTGTTCGACAAGAAAAAAATAGGCAAGAACCTCTGGCAGGTGCGGGTGCGCCTGATCAATGACAAGGCCATCCCCTCCATGTCCTATACCAGTGTCAACGAGAAGATCTACCCGAAGGATATGCTCACCGTCACTGCCGGGAAAGCGGAAGTGGTGGCCGGAGGAGCCCTGCAGGACGTTTATACGGGGAAGACCTCCTACAAGGAACACAAGCCGGAGGTGCAGTTCCTGCAGGTGCCCGGATTCGGGAAGGTGGATTATCAGTTCCTGATCAAAGGGAAGGGAGATGTTACTTTCCGTTTCACATCACGCAAGGCGGGGAAGAAAGAGGTGACCGTAACCTTGTAGCGGCCGGAAAGATCCCGGCGAAAAAGAAGGCTATTCCTCTGCCTCTTCCAGCGTATAGCTGTAACCCTCGATGATGGGATTGGTGAGGATCTTGTGGCAGGCCTCATTGACCTGTTCCATCGCCTGTTCCTTACTGTCCGATTCTATCTCAAGGGTGATATGTTTGCCGATGCGAACGTTGGAGACATTGTCAAAACCCAGTTTTTTCATGCTCTGTGTGACGGCTTTTCCCTGGGGGTCCAGCAGGGCCTTGAGGGGCATGATGTCTATTTCCGCAATGAATTTCATGGCCGGTGTGGTTTAGGTTCCCTGAAAAACAGAAAAAGTATCAAAGCCATAAAAATATATAAAATAATGATAAGAAAGAGGGCTTTGAGGAAGAAGAGAAGAAAGAGAACGACAGAGATCACAGCCAGGGTGATGGCCGGCACCAGAGCACGGGGCGATCTCTCCTTAAATTTCAGGGAGAAGAGCGGCAGGCGGGAAACCATCAGGTATGAGAAGAAAAGAGCGAGGGCCGCCAGCACCCACAGGTTGTCCAGCAGAGGCATCCATCCTGCAAACCCTTCCCTGGCAACAAAGGGCAGGGAAGCAAAGAAAAGGCCTGTGGCGGGCGTGGGCAGTCCGGAGAAGGAGGTCTCCTGGCCCGGGTCGATGTTAAAACGTGCCAGTCGTAAGGCAGCAGTGGCAACCAGAAATGCCGGTGTGAGCAGCAGGAAGAACGGGAGGCCGGGAAAAGTATTCCACAGGGTGATCCCGCCACCGGCCTCCGACATCATCCTGTAAAGGATAAAGGCCGGCGCTACGCCAAAACTGATAAGATCGGCCAGCGAGTCAAGCTGTTTGCCCAGGTCGGAATAGGCCTTCAGCGTACGGGCCGAGAAACCGTCGAGGAAATCGAACACCGACGCGGCAAAGATCAGCCAGGCTGCCAGGGTCAGATGACCCGAGGTGGCCGCTGTCACCGAAAAGAACCCGGATAAAAGATTCAGCAGCGTGATCGTATTGGGGATGTGTTTCTTCACCGGCATCTTTTTTGTGCCTGTCCAAAGAGGCAGGCTCTGCAAAAGTAAAGGAATTCATCATTTTTAACTAATTTTGTGGTGCTTAAAAAAGAAGGGGGATGGAAATGTTCGATGATATGATGAACCAGCGGGTCGCAGTGGATTTTGACGGGACGATCGTGGAGCACAGGTACCCGGAGATCGGGGAGGTGAAGCTTTTTGCTTTCGAGACACTGAAGGCCCTGCAGAAGAAAGGGTTCCGTCTTATCCTGTGGACGTTCCGTACCGGCAAAGAGCTGGAAGAGGCAGTAGAGTTCTGCCGGAAGAACGGCGTGGAGTTTTATGCAGTGAACAAAAACTACCCGGAAGAGGTGTTCGATGAGGAGAACGTGAGCCGCAAGATCGATGCGGATGTTTATATCGATGACAAGAACCTGGGCGGCTTCCCCGGGTGGAGCGAGGTGTGGAAGATGCTGGTCCCCGACGAGATGGAACAAAGAAATGCCATGATCATGAGACAGGGAAGAAAGACCTTCCTGGGGAGGCTTTTCGGTAAAAGGAGCACCGGCTTCCTGGCCTTCCTGCTATGGACGGTCCTGCTGGGCGGGATCACGCTGGCTGCCGGCGGATGTCGCGACAAAGGGGAGACCACAGGGGACCATACGGGAACCGTACAGGGAACAGAGAAAAAAGAAGAAGCCCTTTTTTCTCATCCAAAGAAAAAGATCGTTTTCCTGCGACCCAAAGGAGAGCTTACCTTTCAATCGGGCAAGGCCGTTCCTTATGAGCTGAAAGCAGGTGACAGCCTCAATGTACCGGATTCGGTGGTCATGTATGTGGACGATCAGCGTCTGGCTGTATTTACCGGGGAGCACTTTCAGGGTGAATGGGATACCCGCGGTGCTGCGGTAGGGGTGCATGCCCTGCGGGCCGTGTCCTATGCAGAGGGGAAAAAACTACGGAGCAAAACGGTACATGTCGTACTCACCTCCGATTATGTACCGAAAAAAATGACCTATGAGATCGTAAAAGTCTATCCCCACGACCGGAAAGCTTACACCCAGGGTCTGGTGTATGAGGACGGGTATATCTACGAAGGCACAGGCATGAGGGGATCTTCCACCCTGCGCAAATGGGAACTGACGACAGGCAGGGTGGTGGAGTCGCTCAACCTGCCGCCCGACCTCTTTGGCGAGGGGATCTGTATCCTGGGGGATAAGATCTACCAGCTCACATGGACCTCCCGCGTCGGTTTTGTGTATGACAAGAACAGCTTCTCGCTCATCCGCCGGCTGAAGTATTCAACACAGGGCTGGGGCCTCACCACCGACGGTACCCACCTGATCATGAGCGACGGGAGCAACAACCTCTATTATCTCGATCCCAAATATTTTTCCGTGCTGCGCCGGATCAGTGTGTATGACGATCACGGTCCGGTGAATCAGCTGAACGAGCTGGAATATATTGATGGGACCATCTATGCGAATGTTTATCAGACCGATGATATTGTGCAGATAGATCCTTCCTGTGGCAAGGTGCTGGCACGCATCAATCTCCGGGGCATCCTGCCCAGAAAGGAGTATCACAGCGATACTGATGTGCTGAATGGCATTGCCTGGGATGCACAGGGG
>WFRO01000243.1 GCA_015486475.1 Bacteroidales bacterium | reverse complement strand
CCGGCATCCCGGTCGACAACTACGGACATTGTACGATCGACGAATCGGACCTGGTGGCAGCCCTGGCCATTCTGATGATCAAGACCAGTGTCATGGATATCTTCGGACTGGATCCTTCGATCTTCACGGATGAGAAGAGCCTGGAAAAATTCAAAAAGATCATGGAGGAGAACGGCGTAGACTATTATGTGAAATAGTCTGTTGCGGGCTCGGTATATCACGGGACAGAACAAGGGGCGCACGTGGGTGTGCCCCTCTTTTTTGGTTTTTATGCCGCCTTTCTGAAGTGGACAGGGTTGCTTACCGGCACCTTTTCCTGCTCAGGCATTCGATCAGCTCCTTTTCCTCTTTGTCCACGGCGATGAAGTTGGGCCCCAGAAAATCTTCATACTTGAAATCATATTTTCTGAATTCAACGATCTTCGGGAAGATCTTTCCTACAATGTATCCGTGATCCCCGAAAAGGTTGTAGAAATCGATGAGCAGATGCTTGGTGGTGATGTTGATATAGCCATACTCGAACTGGACGGCCCTGATCTTTTTATGCTTCAGGGTCTCTTCAAAACCGAGGAGGGCGTCATACTCCGCTCCTTCCAGGTCCAGCTTGAGGAGATCGACCTTGTCGATCTTCTGCTCTCTGAGAAAATCATCTCCCCGGACCAGCTCTATCGTCTGCTCCCCTGTGGTCTCATAAGAGAGTCCCTGGATGTCGAACAGGGAAGAAAGGGTATCCTGGGGAAAAAGACGGATCTCTTTGGTGCAGTTCTCCGAGTAAAGGCCTTTGTTCACAGGGATGATCTCCGGATATGCCCTGATATTATCTTTTAGTTTTTCGAAGGTGGTGGCCACCGGCTCAAAAGCATATATCGTGCAGTCGGGACTGTATTGCCGGAACATCAGGCTGTAATGGCCGGCATTGGCACCGCCGTCGATCATCACCCCCGGATGAAAGGCAGCGATCTTTTTCTGGACAGTGAGCTCGCCGTTGCTGTAAATATCATGATTCCTGTTCTCATACATCCGGTTCAGCGATCTTCCGAATCCGGCCAGGGGCCTGAAAAATAAATTATGAGTGTTCCTTTTGAAGATCCTTTTCAGTGTTTTCATTGTTTCTTTCTGAAAATGTTTTACAGTTGCTTTTCGGACGCCCCTGTGAGCCGGGATGTGGAAAGAGTATCAGCTCATGCTTACCGGGATGTCTTTGCTTTTGGCTGTTGTAGCGATCGCATCTTTGATCTTCTGAATGACCGAATATTCCAGTCTGGAGAGGGGCAGGGTCAGGGAGGTGCCGTCTTTTTTTGTAAGGATGAAGCTGGCCGGCTTGTATGTTATTGTGCTGATCCCGCTCCAGTCGATCTTTATTTCTTTATCAAAGACGCGGGGCTTGATCTTTATGGCCTCATCATCGATCTCAATAAAAGCTTTTCCGAACAATCTCTCCATAGGATATCCCAGCCCGTAGATGGTCTGGGATACACCGTTCAGGAACATCAGGATGAAGAACATCCAGTCGGTGGGGGTGACTGACCCGTGTGTTCGCCAGCGGATGATGATCCACAGGATCGCAATGGCATAAAGCGCATAACCCAGCAGCAGCGAGGTCCTGGATCTTTCTCTTTTCAGGAGGTCTTTTTTGTAGTCCATGGCCTACAGGTTCAGGTAAGTTATTTTATGATCAGTTTTTGTGTGCTGACACCCTGATCACTTTCCAGTTGCAGGAGATAGATCCCGGGTGTGATGCCATTGAGATCATATTGCCGGGTGTGACTCCCGGGGAGTGATCTGCCATCCTCCAGAACCTTTACCACTTTACCCGAAACATTGTATAGTTTAATTTTTATCCGACCCGATTCCGGCAGATGATAACGGAGGGTGAATGATCCGCTGGCAGGATTGGGCGAGATCTTTAAATTCAGCCCATCCTCTTTCCGGGGTTTCGCAACAGCTGTGTAACCTTTCAGTTGTACAATAAAATAGTTTACCGAATATTTTTTCACGCCGGTTTCTATGGCGTTGTTGGTGACAGGTTGTCCGTAAGGAGCGATCGCATAATAT
>WFRO01000242.1 GCA_015486475.1 Bacteroidales bacterium | reverse complement strand
GGCCAATACCGACATGAACAAGGTCGTCAGTATCTTGATGTCCTGGTACTTGCTTCCCATATTTTTGATCTTGTATTTCGGATCGATCAGGGGGACGATCAGCAGGATCAGGTAGATGAGCACGGGCAGGGCAAAGACAACGATGATCAGCTCCGATCTGCTCCCGTACCGGTCGATCTCGCCCTGCACATTCCAGTGTATGGGAATGCGGGCCGGCAACTCATGCCAGATATATGCCAGATAAATGAAAGGGAGCAGAATGATCGCTATGACCGGTAATTCTTTTTTTACAGACGGTTTCATTTTTTGTTGTTTTTAGTGAGGGTGATGATCCAGGCGATCAGGTCTTCCAGGATCGTGGTATTCAGGGAATAAACGACGAACTGGCCTTTCTTTTCGCCGGTGATCAGCCCGGCCCGTTTCAGGATATCCAGATGATGGGATATGCTGGGTTTGGAGATATGAAAGGCGTCGGCGATCTCCCCTGCATTGAGATCCCCTTCTTTCAGCAGCTCCAGGATCCGCCGCCTCGTCTCGTCGTTCAGCGCTTTGAACAGATAATTCATGAGGACTAATTAAATATTTAGACAAATATCTAAATATTATTTCATTTCGCCAAATATTTTTTGGAATATTTTTTCTGTCAATCAATACCGATATTCAGACAAGGCTGCTTTGTCCCGTAGTGCGCTAAAGATAAAAGTTGCTGCCCGCCCGGCTGACGCCAGTCGGACGGGGGTGCAGGTTGCAAGGTGCTGGGTTGGGAAGCTCGAAGCGCGATGCTCAAAGCTCGAATGCTTTGCCCGACGTAGTCCCGATAAGTCGGGACTTAGGCGGGATTGAAAAATCAGAAATCAAAATTATTTCGCATCATCTCTTCATCGCTTCATCGCTTCATCACTCCTTGATCTTATGGTCCAGGAATAATTTCATACAATCCGAGAGTTGATACATCATATAATCAAGATGCGCAAGATGCGCGTCTCTACAGTGCTCTTCGCTCCCTACTCCTTACTCCTTCACTCCTTACTTGTCACTATCTTCCCACTCTTCCGACTTTTCCGACTCTTCATACTTTTCGACCGTTCTCTACTATTCAACCTTCATCACCAGACCCTTCAGATACTCCCCTTCCGGGTGGAAGAGGCTCACGGGGTGGTCCGGGGGCTGGGTGAGCTGGTAAAGGATGCGGACATGCCGGCCGGCGTTGGCGGCGGCGACGAAGACGCTCTGGCGGAACTGCTCGCGGCTCACCACCTGCGAGCAGGAGAAGGTGGCGAGGATGCCGCCCGGCCGTATCTTCCGGAAAGCTTTCTCGTTGAGCCGTTTGTATCCCTGCAGGGCGTTGTGCAATACCTTCTGGTGTTTGGCGAAGGCCGGCGGGTCGAGGATGATGAGATCGTATTCCGTCTCGGCCTTGTCGAGCCATTCGAAGGCATCGGCGACGATGCCTTTGTGTCTTTTGTCTTTGACGGTGTTCAGCTCTGCGTTGCGGCGGGCCATTTTGACGGCCTGTGCCGAGCTGTCCACGGTGTGCACCAGGGTGGCGCCACCCTGCAGGGCATAGACCGAGAAGCCGCCGGTGTATCCGAAGAGGTTGAGGACATTGCGGTCGCGGGCAAGCGAACCCACCAGATGCCGGTTCTCCCGCTGATCGACAAAAAAACCGGTCTTCTGGCCTTCCACCCAGTTGACAAGAAAGCGGTGACCATATTCGCTCACCTCCGTCTCTTTGGCTTTGCCCAGCAGCCAGCCGTTTCCGGGCTGGATGGCCGCTTTGTGGGGGAGGGTGTGCCCGCTCTTGTCGTAGATCGCCTCCAGGCGGCCGTCGTAGAGCTCCTGCAGGATCCCGGCGAAGGTCTCGTGCAGCAGGTACATACCTACCGAGTGGAACTGCATCACCAGGACACCGTTGTAATGATCAATGATGAGTCCCGGCAGGCGGTCACCTTCTCCGAAGACGAGGCGGTAGACGTTGGTCTCCTCGTTGCCGGCCAGGCCCAGCTCACGACGCAGCGCCAGAGCCTCCGTCAGACGGCTGCGCCAGAAGGCTTCGTCCGGCTCGACCGGCTCAAAGGAGAGGATCCGTACGGCGATGCTGCCGGGCTGGTAATGGCCTGTACCCAGGAAGTT
>WFRO01000241.1 GCA_015486475.1 Bacteroidales bacterium | reverse complement strand
TACATCGACCTGCAATCGTTCCTGGACTATTTCATTGTGAGTGAGGTTTCCAGGAACATTGACGGCTACAAGAAAAGCCATTATTATTTCAAGGACCGCCAGGATATCGACAACAAGTTGCATCAGGGACCTGTGTGGGATTTCGACTGGGCCTGGAAGAACATCCATGATTGTTCTTTTCTGGCCAACGACCAGGGGTCGGGATGGGCCTACAAGACCAACGACTGTCGCCGCACTTACACGCCCGGCTGGTATGTACGGCTGATGGAGGACCCTGCCTTTGCCGACGATCTCAACTGCCGTTATTTCCAACTGCGGCAGACGATCCTCTCGCTGAACCATCTGTATGCTTTCATGGATTCCATTTACCATGTAGTGGTGGAGCCACAGGAGAACCATTACAAGAGATGGCCCATCCTGGGCGTTCGTACCGGCGCTCCCGAGCTGGAGGCTCCTGCGCAGACCTACCATGAAGAGGTGGATCGTCTGAAAGAGTGGATACGTATCCGCCTGGAATGGATGGATGCCAACCTGCCGGGGTCCCATGACGGCTGCCTCACCGGCAGGAAAGAATTGAGCAACCCCTCTGATGACCTGCGTCTGTTCCCCAACCCGGCCACAGATCACTTTTATGTGGAAGCTTCAGAGATGATCACCAGGGTGGAAATGTTCGATATCTCCGGAAGAAAAGTGCTGACCGGAAACCCAACCCGTGAATATTCCGTAGAAATAAATACCTCCACCCTGAACAGAGGACTTTATCTGGTGAAAGTTTCCTTACGCAACGGGCACACTGAAATGAGGAAGATCATGATCCGGTAAGCTCCCCGGAGCGAACGGACCGTAAGAGCAAAGATGAACGATAACTGCCTGTACCGACGATGGCCACAACGTTAAAAAAAATACATGCACGAGCCCTTCTTCCGGGCCTCTTGCTCCTGATCCTGCCGGCTCTCCTGCAGGGCCAGACGCTGCGCATCAACGAGGTGTTGCCTTCCAATCACGAGGTGAACATGGATCCCGACCGGTATGCCTTTTCGGACTGGATCGAGTTGTACAATCCCTCTTCTTCCGCGCTGGACATTTCGGGATATACCCTCTCCAACGATCATACGAACCTGAAGAAATGGCGTTTCCCGTACGGCACGGTCCTTCCTGCCCGCAGCTATATGTTGCTCTGGGCTGACAGCGTGAGGCTTTACGGCAAAACTTATCATCTGAACTTCAAACTGCAAAGGGAAGGAGGAGCTGTCTGGCTCTCAGATCCCGACGGCCATCTCCTGGACAGTCTGATCTACCCCGAAACCCTTCCGGATATCTCTTACGGCCGTGATCCGAACGCCCCCGGCCATTGCATCTTCTTCCCCCACCCCACCCCGGGACGTGTCAACACCGGGACAACGGCTGCCTGGCTCCTGCCATCGCGTACGCCGGAGGTATCCGTAGCAGGTGGATTCCATGACCGGCCGGTGCGTGTGGCCCTGTACAGTGAAGATCCCGATGCGGAGATCCGTTATACCCTGGACGGCTCGGAGCCCACCGCCTCCTCGTCCCTCTACACCTCTCCATTGGACATCTCAGCTACCACGGTGCTGCGTGCCGTGGCTTTTGAGAAGGGCAGGCTGAAGAGCAAAACCCTCACGCAAACCTATTTCATCGGGGAGGATATTTCCCTGCCGGTCATCTCCCTCTCCATAGAGCCCAAATACTTTTGGGATGATTCCATCGGTTTTTATGTGGAGGGCACCAACGGCCTCACGGGCTGGGCCTCCGGTCACGGGCCTTCGCCCAAAAGCAATTTCAACAGAGACTGGAAACGCCCTATGCACATTGAGTTTTACGACGAGCAGCACCGTCCGGGCTTTGCTGCTGACGGGGAGGTGAAAGTGTACGGGGGCTGGACCCGGGCTGCCGTGATCAAATCGCTGGCCATCTACACCTATGATCCCATTAACTACAAGCTCTTCCCGGAGCACTCTTTTATCAGGTACAAGTCTTTCCTCCTGCGCAACGGCGGCAATGAATGGGCCCACACCAAACTGCGTGATGCCGTCCTGCAGAGCCTCGCCATCAATGAGACGGATGTCGACCTGCAGGCCAACAGACCGGCCATACTCTTCATCAACGGTGAATTCTGGGGTGTGCTGAACATAAGGGAAAAGATCAATCCGGACTATATCAAACTCCATCACGGCGTCCCGGAGGACAGCATCGACTATATTGAACAATACACGCGGGCCAAGGCCGGCGACCTGAAGAATTACCATGAGATGATGGATTACGTCAGGAACCATGATCTCAGCGATCCCATAGCTTACAACCATGTGAAGCAGATGGTGGATGTGCAGGAGTGTCTCAACTATTTCATGACCGGGATCTACTCGGGTCATGGCGACTGGATCTACAACAACAATAACAATGTGCGTATCTGGCGGCCCCGCACTGAGGGAGGACGGTGGCGCTGGCTGCTCTACGACACCGACGGAGCTTTCACCACGACCTCGGGCCGCGGCATCGAAGCGG
>WFRO01000240.1 GCA_015486475.1 Bacteroidales bacterium | reverse complement strand
GAATACGGTCTTTATCGGTTATGAAGACCTGCGGTCACCGCGGTTTGAACATTTAAGAAGGAAATATCAGATTGATACTGTATTCCACGGCGAGCAGGATGAATTCAGGCGGATCTTGTTGTTGCGCCACTGGATAAAATCGGTGATCAGGATCGACGACCACAGCAAGCACTACAGCGGTGATGGTTATGTGGAGGGTATTCTGGATGCCGCGTTGAAAGGTGAGGGGTTTCATTGCGGGCATTTTATGGTGGTACAGAATGCTGTTATGAATGCTTACGGTTATGTTGCGCGATGTCTGGGAGCAGGACCCGGGGTTAAGGGGGGACCGGATGGCCACCACGGCATCAATGAGATCTGGCTTAACAAATATCACAAATGGTTTTTATCAGATGCCAAGTATGACCAGCATTTTGAGAAAGACGGCATTCCTCTTTCCGCTCTGGAAATACGGGATGAGTACCTGAAGAATAAGGCCGCGGATATTGTAAAGGTCAGGGGCCCCGGGAGGGAAGTGATCGATGTGGATCCCGGAACAGGGACGACGGCGGACAAGGAGCGCAGCGCCCAAACCTATACCTGGATCGAATGGCATAAGCACAACAATATCTTTACTGTATGGCCTGATTTTCAGACGGCCCTGGTCATGTATGACGATCCCTATTTTGAGAGCCATACATGGTATTGGAACGGCAACCCCCACTGGGCTTACCATACGAAGTATCTGACACTGGTAAAAGACCGCAATGCCATCGAATGGACCCCAAATACCATTCAGGCGGGCATTGAGATCCACGGCAGGAAAGCAAAGATCATCCTGGACTCAGATACGCCCAACCTGCGGGAATATCAGATGCTTGAAGTGCCGGCAGGGTCATGGCACAGGGTAGGGGATACGCTGGTCCTGAAGTTAAGAAAGAAAGAATATACCTGGAAGTTCCGGACGGTAAACCTGGCAGGTGTGACCGGTCCTGAACATACGATCGTGGTCAGATCAAAATGATCCCCTGAACTTCCGGGCGAGTGTATTTCCCGGATCAGCAAGGCAGGCCGGCAACTCATACGAAGGAGTTACCGGAAAGTGATGCTGATCTCATGTGTTCCTGTGCCTGCCGGTACCGGTAGATCGGTGACCGGCTGCTTTACAGGCATTTTTTGCCCGTCCACATTTATGGCAATGATGTTCCCTTTTTCCTGGGTCATCCAGTCGGCCAGTTCAAAGTGCCAGGAGGAAGGATGATCAGCAAAATACCGGCAGTAATGCGGGTCATACTCCACGGTGAGCAGCAACGATCTGTTCCCCTCATCCCATGTACCGGCGGGGGCTGCATGCAGGTAACCTATGAACTCATTGATCCCGATAAAACGGGAACGGGGATACTGCCCGAATATCTTTGCAAAGGCTTCCGGATCTTGTGTTATACCGAAGTCATGACCGTTGGGCAGGGCTCCGGTGATCAGGGGGGCGTCGGATGTTCCGTTGAATTCCCAGTCGAGGATGACCATGTCGGGTCCCAGGTATCCCATGTTCCATCCCGCCCATCCGAACCCTGCTCTGGCTGCCAGCCGGAAAGTGTTGTTCGGGTAAGACAGGGAAGCGCCGTTGCCGCCCGCACAAAACTCCAGGGGCACTACGCCGAATTGTTCCGTCAGCCACTCCATGCCTGTCTTCATGCGCCACAGTTGTTCGGCGGCAGGGATCTCTCCGTGTCTTCGTGTATCCCCGAACTCGCGGTACCAGCCCACCTCTGCTTTTTCCCGGTCCAGAGGAGCTCCGTACCATCCGGGGGCGGAGACAAGGTCCGGCTGCATGTGGGTCAGACCGTGGCACATCACCTCAAAGACCCCTGCTTTCACTCCTTTGTCAAATCCTTTTTTGGCCGATACATAATCCTGGGTGACGCCAAATCCGTCGGTGAATTTCCGGGTCCAGGTGGGTTCCAGACGATGGTCCTCATCACTGACAAAGGCCGGGACGAAATTGATGTTCAGGATCGCATGGTTCTCCTGCAGGGGTTTGATAAGATATTTTTCGATCACCTCTTCCGTCAGCTCGGGATATTGCCAGTGCTCGAGATATACGTTCTGGGCGCCTCCGGGATCGTCCATGATCATGATCACCTCCTTCTCCCATGTTTTGTACAGGCTGTATCCTGTGGTCCAGGTGATGGCTCGACGCAGGAGCGTTCTTATTTCCGGGTAGAGGAACAGGTAACCGGGGTCATTGCCTATCCAGACCGTATGGGCGCCCGACGCGAGGGTGCGGGCGGTCACCTGGGGATAGGCCCCCTGCTTGACAAGGGTGACGGTCCCTGCCAGGGTCTCCACCTGTTCCCTTTTAAGATGAAGCCCGTAGTTGTATTTTGAATCCACATTTTTATCCAGGGCAAAAGGGGACGAGAGACCCCGGGTCAGGAAATGTGGTTTTACCACCTCCATATTTTTATTGCTTTCCCACGATCCGGCATATTTCAGGCCCAGCAGGGACTGGAGGGTCTCCGGGAAAATCCGGTCGGTGAGAGCTATCAGGCCCATACCCTGTTTTTCGACCATCTCCCGGAGAATGTTGTAATCGGGAGGGATCACCCCCTCGCTGCGATTAACATCCCAGATGATGGTCCCATATCTGGGTTGGCCCTGCATGTCCAGGAACATGTATCTGTCCAGGATCTGCTGGTCCAGGCGGATCACATCAAAAGGGACGGCCCACGATTTCAGCAGGATCATCAG
>WFRO01000239.1 GCA_015486475.1 Bacteroidales bacterium | reverse complement strand
TCGAAGTAAAAGACGCTGCCACAGAAAAGGAATTCCTTCATCTTCCCCTGAAGATCTACAGGAACGATCCGAACTGGATACGCCCGCTGGATCAGGATATACGGGATGTCTTTGATCCCTCGAAGAACAAGTATTTCCGCCATGGCGAAGCGGTCCGCTGGATCCTGAGGAACGGGAAGGGGAAGACCGTGGGCCGTGTGGCAGCCTTCATCAACGAACATGCTGCCAAAAAGTATGAATACCCCGTGGGAGGGATGGGTTTCTTTGAGAGCATCAACGACCGGGAGGTGGCTTTCAGGCTCTTTGACCTCTGCCGGGAGTGGCTGGAAACCCGCGGGATGAAGGCCATGGACGGCCCCATCAATTTCGGGGAGCGGGACCGTTTCTGGGGCCTGCTGGTGGACGGGTTCACCGAGCCGGGGTATGGTGTCAACTACAACCCTCCTTATTATAAAGAGCTGTTCGAAGCCTATGGCTTTAAAAACTATTTCAATCAGCTGATCTACCACCGGGTCATTGAAAAAGGAGCCCTGCAGCCGGCCATGCTGGAACGGGCCATGCGCCTGCTGAACAACCCGGATTATTCGTTCGGATACCTGCCCAAAGAAAAACTGCCGGAGCTGGCCGAGATGGTACGGACGGTCTATAATAAGGCGTGGTCCCGTTTCCCCGGTGTTCCCCCTATGACCGCCGGACAGGCCCGTGTCATGTACAAGACCCTTAAACCCATCCTGGACGTGAAACTTCTCTGGTTCGGCTATTACAAGGGCGAGCCTATCTCCTTTTACCTGATGATCCCGGAGATCAACCAGATCCTGAAATACATGAACGGGAAAATGCATTTTTTCAACAAGCTGCGTTTTGTCTGGTACAAGGATGTAAGAAAAGTGATCAACAAAGCCACAGGCATCCTGTTCGGCGTGGTGCCGGAGCACCGGGGCAAAGGGGTGGAAGCCGCTATGATCCACGAATTCTCCAAGGTTGCCTACTCCGAGAGCTTCCGGTACAAGGAGCTGGAGATGAACTGGATCGCCGATTACAACCCGCCCATGAGGAAGGTGCTGGAACAGATCGGAGCTACCGTGGACAAGACCCTCACCACTTATCGTTACCTCTTCGACCCGGCCATAAAGTTTGAAAGGGCCTCCCTGGTCAACACCACTAAACGACGCAGAAATGAAAAAAGATCCTGAGGTCTCTGCTGTTATCTGGGACTGGAACGGAACGCTGCTGAACGATGTAAAAGTAAGTCTGCTGAGTGTCAACCAGGAACTGGCCGCCAGGAACCTGCCGCAGATCACTGAAGGCTTTTACCGTTCCCATTTCGATTTCCCGGTAAAAGATTTCTATGAAAAACTGGGAATCAATTTCAGCAAGGATAATTTTGACGAGATGTCTTTCCGTTTTCTGGAGACCTACTTCCGGAACCTGAAACTGGCCTCTCTCCATGAAGGGGTCACAGAAACCCTCTCTTTCCTGAAAGAAAAAGGGATCCGGCAGTACGTCCTCTCGGCCATGGAACAAAAAAGACTGGAGAAGATGCTGAGCGATTATGACATCCACCATTTCTTTGACCGGATCCAGGGCCTGGAGGATATCTATGCCGATGGCAAGCTGGAAGCAGGCAGGAAACTTATCCATACTGAAAAGATCATCCCTTCCTCTGCCTGGATGGTGGGTGACACCCTGCACGATCTGGAGGTAGCCCGTATCCTGGGACTGCAATGTATCCTTTTTGCCGGCGGGCACCAGACCCCTCAGCGATTACGGGCTGAACACGACCTCGTGGCCGGGGACTTCCGTGAGATAAAAAATTTCTTTGCAGGATCCCTGCAATAAAATTCTCCCTGCTCCGTCCCGGTACTTCTTAAGATACTGATGTTATGTCAATTGAATTTTGACATATCTCTAATATCCCTCTTATCCATCACGCCCCCTCGGTCCCCTGTCACCTTCGTCGTGGCTTCGGTGCCCAATGAAAGGGGAAGTCCACCCACAAATCGATGGCCAGCGTGCGTAAGGGTCCCCCCTTTAGGGGGTCAGGGGGGCGGGCAAGCCACACACTGCGTCATTTTTAGGTAGACTCGTTACCAGCCCCATCATTCCGGACACTATGGAAACTTTTTCTACATTTATAGTTTCCGCAGTATATTTTTTATATATTTGTCCTCTCAAATTTAATATCATGGATGAATCATTGAACGACCGGATCATTGAGAATGCAGCGGAACTGTATAACAAAGTGGGGATCAAAAGTATTTCCATGGACGATGTGGCGCGGGAGCTGGGAATATCCAAAAAAACATTGTACCAGCACATTTCCGATAAAAAGGACCTGGTCAGGAAAGTGTGTAACTATGAATTGAAAAAGAAAAGGGAGGCTTTTATGCAGATCTCGCAGAACTCCCACAATGCCGTGGAAGAGATCATCGAGGTCAATAAACTGGTACTTCACCTTATAAAAGACTATAGTCCGACGAAGTTCTATGATCTGAAGAAATATTATCCCGACATATACAAGCAGATCCGCCAGGAGCAGCGGGAAAATATGTTCCGGTCGATGGTCGCCAATCTCCGGAAAGGGAAAGAGGAAGGTCTTTTCCGGGAAGATCTGGATGAGGTGGTCATAGCGAAGCTGTATATCTCGCGGGTGGAATATCCGCTGGAAAGCGATCTGTTGTCGGCTGAAGAGTTTACTTCACCCCGCTTCATCATCCAGTCGTTCATTTATCACATCCATGGTATTGCCAACGAAAAAGGCCTGAAGCTGGTAGAAGCATATATGAATCAAATACGTCAAAACGATGTCTGATATGATCCCATACAAACGATCTCATTTTTTATTCGCCTCTCTTCTCGGGGTGATCCTTTCCGTTTTCTCTGCATACGGACAGGATACAACGCTTTCCTTTTCCCTGGCGGAGGCCCAGGAGTATGCTGTCAAATATAATCTGACGGTAAAGAACACGCGGAAAGACCTGGAGCATGCCGAGCAGCAGATCAAGCAGTATCTCTCCACCGGCTTGCCGCAGGTCAACTCCAACCTCAACTACCAGGACAATCTTGCCCTGCGTACGACCCTTTTGCCGGATTTTATCAACGGGAATCCTGACAAAAAGATCCCTGTACAATTCGGCAGCCAGCACACCGCCGACTTCGGGGTTACCGTATCCCAGATGGTCTTTAACGGACCTTTCATTGTAGGTCTGGAAGCCACCAGGATCCTGCGATTGCTGAATGAGCAAAATGTTCAAAAATCGGAGACTGATATCCGGGAAATGGTGGCACAGACCTATTATCTGGTGCTCATCGGCCGGCAAACGGAGCAGATCATTGAGGAGAACTACCAAAACATGAAAAAGACCCTGGAGGATACACGCAAGATGTATGAGGCGGGGTTCATAGAAGATATCTCCGTTGATCAGCTTCAGGTGTCGGTCACCTCTCTGGAGAACGCTGTAAAGTCAGCACGCCGCCAGGTGATCGCTTCGAAACGTCTCCTGAAGTTCCAGATGGGTATCAATCTGGAAAGACCCATTGTTTTGACCGACTCGCTGGATCATCTTCTGGCCGGCATCCATGTCCCGTCGATCGTGGTGAAACCTTTTCGTGTGGACAGTCAGATCGAATACAAGGTGGCATCCACCCGGGAGCATCTGGCAGCTATCAACCTGAAGAAAGAAAAATTCACTTACATGCCCAGTCTCAATGCCAATTACAGCAATCAGTGGGCCGCCATGCGCAACACTTTTTCCTTTTTTGATCCGAATGAAAAATGGTATTACTCTTCTTTTCTGGGAGTAACGCTATCCATTCCCATTTTCAGCAGCGGTTTCCGCAAATCGAATGTAGGCATGCGCCGCATAGAGCTGGAAAAAGCCTCCATCAACAAAGAGCTTCTCTCGGAAAACCTGAAACTGCAATATGAACAGGCCCGGGACAATCTGGTGACCGCCTGGGAAAATTTTCTGGCGGAGGAAAAGAATGTGACCCTGGCCAAAAAGGTGGTGGATAAAACCAGCCTGAAGGTGTCGGCGGGGACAGCCTCCAGCCTCGATCTGACGCAGGTGAACAATCAGTACCTGCAGACAGAGACAAGGTATTTCACAGCCATGATCGATTTGCTGAAAGCCAAGATCCACCTGGACCGTTTATTAAATCAGATGTAATCATGATCCATAAAAAACATAGTTCCGTGAAAAAAACAGCACTTCTCCTGGGCCTGGCCCTGCTGGTTGCCTGCCAGTCGACCCCGGATGCAGAAAAAAAGAAAAAAGAGCTGACCCGATACAAAAGCAAGGTGGTCGAGCTGAACATGAAGATCAGCCAGCTGGAAAAAGAGCTCTCCGGGGCCGATTCCGTAAGGATCAGCCTCATCCCGGTACGGACCCTCACGCTCAGGCCGGTTCCTTTTTCCCATTACGTGGAAGCCTCCGGCACGGTGATCCCGGAAAAAGAGGCTTTTGTCAGTTCCGAGATCAACGGCCAGATCAAAAAGATCTTTGTGGTAGAAGGACAAAAGGTCAGCAAAGACGAATTGCTGCTCAAGCTGAACACCGAGATCACCGAGAGTTCCATCGCCGAGGCCAAAGCACAGCTGGCGCTGACCGAAAAGCTGTATGAGAAACAGAAAGATCTGTGGTCGCAGAAAGTAGGCAGCGAAGTGCAATACCTGCAGGCCAAGACCAATCTTGAGGCTGCCCGTGAGCGGCTCAAATCCCTCCAGGCAAAGCTGGATATGGCTTATATCAAAGCCCCCTTTGCCGGCATTATCGACGAGGTCTATGCCAAAGAAGGAGAGCTCGCAGCCCCGGGGAGGCAACTGGTCCAGCTGATCAACCTCTCCAGAATGAAGATATATGTCGATGTTTCGGAGGTTTACCTCTCCCGGGTACACAAAGGGGATATGGTAGAAGTGGCCTTCCCCGACCTGGACAACCGGCAATATCACCTGCCCATCTTCCGGAAAGCGAATGTCATTAATGATAAGACCCGGACTTTCAGGATAGAGGTGAAGCTGGACAACCCCGGCTGGGAACTGAAACCCAATCTTTATACGCTGGTACGTTTCCGGGATTTTCATGATCCTGCCACACTGGTAGTCCCCTCGGAGATCATCAAAAAAGATATCCGGGGTTATTTCCTCTACCGGCTGCAGACTTCGGAAGGTCATGACATTGCAGAAAAAGTGTACATCACCCCCGGTGTATTTTATAAGGACAAGACCCAGGTGCTAAAAGGCCTGGCTGCGGGTGACCGTGTGATCGTGGATGGCTACGACCAGGTCACCAACGGCGAGATCGTAAAACTCATGCAATAGGCACAACAGGTTAACAGACAAAAGATGGAAAAAGAACCTTTGAAGGATAAGGTCATCAGAAATTTCGGGCTCACCACGCTCTCTCTGAAGAACAAGAATACGATCTTCCTGCTCACCTTGGTGCTGGCAGTTTTCGGGATGGTTTCCTACGTGCGACTGCCCAAAGAGCTCTTCCCCGACATTGTGGTACCGACGGTGCTCGTGCAGACGGTCTATCCGGGCAACTCCCCTGCGGATATAGAGAACCTCATCACCCGCCCCATTGAGAAAGAGATCGATGGTATCCGTGGTATCAAGGAGCTCAGCTCCCAGTCGTTGCAGGACCTTTCTTTTATAACCGTTGAGTTCAACACAGGCATTGACCTGAACAAGGCATTGCAGGATGTCAAGGATGCCGTGGACAGGGCCAGGAGCGAACTGCCCGACGACCTGCTCAAGGACCCGGTGGTGAAGGACATCGACCTGACAGAGTTTCCCATTATCACCATCAACATGTCGGGAGATTACAGTACGGAAGAACTGAGGAAATATGCGGAATTTCTGCAGGATGAGATCGAAACGGTCAAGGAGATCTCCCGCGTGGACATCAAAGGGGTCAATGAGCGGGAGATCAGGATCATTGTGGACCCCTACAAGTTGCAGGCCATGAACCTCAGCTTCCGGGACATTGAAAATGCCGTGAAAAGCGAGAACATTTCCATGTCGGGCGGTGAGGTG
>WFRO01000238.1 GCA_015486475.1 Bacteroidales bacterium | reverse complement strand
GGACCTCTACGGGGGCGTATATGCCGGCACCGGCACCGACTATGCCATCGTCCACAGCCTCGACGGCTACGACGAGATCAGCCTCACCGCGCCGGCACGTCTGCTGAACCCCGCCGGAGAGACCATTCTCACCGCAGAACTTTTCTCCCTGCCTGAAAACCGGCCCGAAGAGCTCGCCGGTGGTAAGGATGTAAAAGAGAACGTTTCCCTTTTCCTGAAGGTACTGCACGGCGAAGGCACCCCCGCACAGAACAACACCGTCCTGGCCAACAGCGCCGTGGCCCTGCAATGCTACTTCCCGGAGCTCTCCCTGGAAGAGGCTTACGGAAAAGCCGAAAGATCACTGATGAGCGGAGAGGCATACAAAGTGCTGGAAAAACTGATAACCCTGCAGTCATGAGCATCCTGAAAAAGATCCTGCAACAGAAAGAAAAAGAGGTGTGGCGCCGCAAAAAGAAGGTGCCTTACCGCCACCTGGAGAAAAGACCTGCGTTCGACCGTACCCCGGTCTCCCTGGCGGAGCGCCTGCTCGCCCCCGCCAGCTCCGGCATCATCGCTGAATTCAAACGCTCCTCGCCCTCGAAAGGGGTGATCCACGAAGATGCACGGGTCGGTGAGATCGTGAGGGGGTATGAGATCGCCGGCGTCGCCGGTATCTCGGTACTCACCGATACACCTTTCTTCGGAGGCAGCAACCGTGATCTGGAAGAGGCCCGCGACCATACCTCCCTGCCCCTGCTGCGCAAGGACTTTATCATCGACGAATACCAGATCGTCGAAGCCCGCTCCCTCGGCGCCGACGTCATCCTCCTGATCGCCGCTGTCCTGGAGAAAGAGCAGATCAAAACATTTACCCGTCTGGCCGGAGAACTGCAGATGGAGGTGCTCTTCGAGATCCACGAGCTTCTGGAGCTGATCAAAATGCCGGAAGCGCCGGTCCTTGTGGGTGTGAACAACCGCGACCTCAAAACTTTTGAAGTATCCCTGGCCCGGGCCGTGGAGGCTGCCTCGATCATCCCCGGTGACCGGGTGAAAGTGGCGGAGAGCGGTCTGGAGGACCCCGAAAGTATCCATTTCCTGCGGGAGCATGGCTACCGGGGCTTTCTCATCGGCGAGACCTTCATGAAAGAAAAAGATCCCGGCGAGGCCTGCCGGGAATTCATCGAAAAAATACCACAGGCATGAAAACACTGAAGATCAAGGTGTGCGGGATGAGAGATCCTGCCAACATCCGGGCGGTCACTGCCCTGGGCATCGATTACATAGGTTTTATCTTTCACCCCGGGTCGCCCCGCTATGCCCTGCCCCTGTCCCGCGAGGCCATGGAGGCCGTGCCGCCGCAGACAAAGAAAGTGGGCGTCTTTGTTGATGACAACCCCTGCACAGTGGCCTCGCGAATGAAAAAATACGGTTTGCAGATCGCCCAGCTCCATGGCGACGAGACCCCCGAATACTGTCGCCGCATCAAAGAAGAGACAGGGGCGCAGATCATCAAAGCTTTCGGCGTCGCCGGCCTTCCCGACTGGCAGGAGATGGAGAGCTACCGCGGCGCGGCGGACCTTTTTCTCTTTGACAGCCGCTCGCCCCAACGCGGCGGCAGTGGCCGTAGCTGGCAGCACAGCCTCCTCGATGACTACCCCCTCGACATCCCCTGGTTCCTGAGTGGCGGCATCGACAGGAAGATCCTCGACGAGCTGCCCGCCCTGCGGCTGCCCGGCCTCTACGGCCTCGACCTCAACAGCCGCTTCGAGACAGCCCCGGGGATGAAAGACGTGGATAAACTGAAAACCTTTCTGGAAAAACTGAGATCATGAACCCAACGACATTACATCCCGGCCCCGGCGGCTTCTACGGGGAGTTCGGCGGTGCTTACGTGCCGGAAATGCTCTGGCCCAATGTGAAAGAGTTGCAGGACCACTACCTGGAGATCCTGGAAGACCCTGTCTTTCTCGCCGAATATTATCGGCTGCTGAAGGAGTATGCCGGGCGTCCCACACCTCTCTACCCTGCCGAACGGCTCTCGCAGCACTATGGCACCCACATCTTCCTCAAGCGGGAGGATCTGACCCATACCGGCGCCCACAAGATCAACAACGCCCTGGGCCAGATCCTGCTGGCGCGGCGGCTGGGCAAGGAACGCATCATCGCTGAGACGGGCGCCGGCCAGCACGGCGTGGCCACCGCTACGGTATGTGCCCGCATGGGTATGCACTGCACGGTATATATGGGTGCCCTTGACGTGCAGCGCCAGCGGCCCAACGTGGAACGCATGAAACTGCTCGGCGCCACTGTGGTGCCCGTCACCTCGGGCAACCAGACTCTCAAGGATGCCGTCAACGAGGCCCTGCGCGACTGGATCTCTCACCCCGAGGAGACCTACTACCTCATCGGCTCGGCGGTAGGGCCCCATCCCTACCCCGACCTGGTGGCCCGCCTGCAGTCGGTCATCAGCGAAGAGATGCTGTGGCAGTTCCCGGAGCTGACAGGACGCCGCGAGCCGGACGCCATCCTGGCCTGCGTGGGCGGGGGCAGCAACGCCGCCGGCGCCTTCTACCATTACCTCGATAATGATCACGTACGCCTCATCGCCGCAGAGGCAGGCGGCAAAGGCGTGGAGAGCGGCGAAACGGCCGCCACCATCGCCCTGGGGAAGACCGGCATCCTCCACGGCTGCAAGTCGTACGTCATCCAGGACGATGACGGCCAGATCACCGAGCCCTACTCTGTCTCCGCCGGCCTCGATTATCCCG
>WFRO01000237.1 GCA_015486475.1 Bacteroidales bacterium | reverse complement strand
GAGTCGGTCAACCGGTTCGCTGCAGTGATCGGCCGTTATGCAGAAGTGATCAACCCGGGACTCGTGGAGAATGAGGAGGAGGCGGCCCGGGCAGCTAAAATGTTCAATAGTGAAGATGTCAGTCTGATCATCTTCGTAGAGCTGGCCTACCAAAAGGGATTAGTGCCTTTGCGTACGCTCCTGGCCACCCATGCTCCCATCCTGGTGTGGAACACCCAGATGATCCGCACTTATCCCGGCGATGCAGATTTCGATCTGATCATGCTGAACTCGGGCATGGCAGGACTCGCGGAAGTAACAGGCGCCCTCATGCGCACCGGCCGTTCCTTTTCCATTCTGACTGGACACCTTGAAGATAAAGAGATGCTGGGACAACTCGAAACTCATCTGAAGGTTGCCCTGACAGCAGACAACCTCAGGAAATCCCGTATCGGCGTTATTGGTCATCCCTATGAAGGAATGGTGGACCTGATGATAGATACGCTCTCTTTACGTGATAAAATAGGTCCTGTGGTATGGCCCATTGAACATGAATGGGTAGCTGAGAAAGCTGCGCAGGTGAGAGACAGTGAGATCCTGGAGCTGATCAATGAGGAAAGATTAAAATACGGTTCTTTAAATGTGCCGTCACCTGCCCTCGAAAAGTCTTTTGCCCTGGCACTGGCCCTGGAGGAGGTGGTGAAGGATCATGATCTGGATGCGGTGGCAGAGTTTGATCAGATATGGCTCAAAGACCCCCGGGTGGGGGTCATCCCCTCCTACGGCTCTTCCCGTCTCACAGCCCAGGGCATCCCTTTCACCTGTGAGGCTGATGTAGGACAGGCTGCTGCCATGCTGATCCTGCAGAACATAGCAGGTCACGCCACTTTCCTGGAGAACTATCTTATGGATTTTGAAAATGATGTGATGATGCTCTCCCACGATGGTCACGGTAATCCGGCTTTGGCCTCCTCACCGGAGGAAGTAGCTGTCAAGCCCAGCATCTATTACCAGGGCGTAAACGGCTACGGTGCCTCTTTTGAATATGCTTACAGGACGGGGGATTTTACGCTCCTCTCTCTTGTCCCTGACGGTAAAGGCAACTGGCGGATGGTCATCGCCGAAGGGGAGTCTCTCCCCATGAAAGCCCGTAACATTGTGGCCCCTCAGATGCTTTTCAGGTATAGCCAAGGCACCATCTCCGACTATGCCACCCGCTGGGTTGCCGCCGGACCTTCCCACCACATGGTGGGTGCTTACGGAAAATTGGCGGAGAGCCTGAAGAAAGTAGCAGCCATACTCGACGTGGAAGCTATCGTAATATAGTAAAATATCAAACCCCGGAACTATGAGATCATACAGGTTTCTGTACCTCTTTGTGGTATTTCTTCTTTTTCCGTCATTCCCTTCCCGGGCTCAGGATAAGGATGTACTGGCAATACCTGTAAACCTTATCCCTGCCTACAGGAACGGAACAAGGGACACACAAGGATCTCCCGGGAATTATTATTGGATCAACCGGAGCAGGTACAGGATAAAGGTACATCTTCATCCGGGTACAGATTCTTTATCAGGAGAAGAAAAAATAACCTATTTTAACAACAGTCCCGATACCCTGCAAAAGATCGTAATACGTCTTTATTGGGAAATGTTCAGGAAAGGGAACATCAGGGACTGGAGAATCCCCGAAGAGGATGTGACGGAAGGGGTAAGGATATCCAGGCTCATTATCGATGGTTCGTCCTATACTCTTTCGGGAGATTCCGTAACGATACGTCAGAAAGGCACCAACCTGTTCGTTCCCCTCAGAAACCCGCTCTTGTCTGGTGACAGCCTGCCTGTCATTATCCGCTGGGAAGAAAGGATCCCCTCTTCCAAGGCAGCGCAGCGCTTTGGAAGATATGACTCTTCTTCTTTCCATATTGCCTACTGGTACCCCCAGATCGCAGTTTATGACGACGTGGAAGGCTGGGATACTTACAATTACACCGGTATTACAGAATTTTACAATGATTTTTCCGACTTCGATGTAAAGATCACGGT
>WFRO01000236.1 GCA_015486475.1 Bacteroidales bacterium | reverse complement strand
GACCCACGTATTGAAGAAGTCCTGAAGGTTCCGGTGGGTGACCCGCGTGAGGAAATGTTCAAACTCCTCCGTGGAGATATTTTTAAAAGAATATTCCCCGAAGTATATCTTCATGGCATCAAAAAGATCCTTGTCACCCAGAAAATTACGCAGAGTACAGATGACATCAGCCCCTTTTTTGTAAACGGTGGTGCCGTAGGTGATCTCTTCGGGGACATTGGCCAGGGCATGGTATCCGTCATCGGTGATATGGGCGTACTGCAGGACCCTTTTGTGATTGGAGGATATATACCTGGTGTAAGCCTCCTTTCCCCGGCTGTATTCCATGTAGAGGGCTTCACAGTATGTGGCCCATCCTTCGTTAAGCCACATGTCACCGGCGCTCTTACAGGTGACCAGGTTGCCGAACCAGCTGTGGGAGAACTCATGGGCCAGCAGGATGTCATGATCGTGGGTCCCGTCGACGGCATTGTCCGGGATGGAGATGCAGGTGGCATGTTCCATGGCCCCGTGGGGGAAAGGAACCTCTGCATATCCGATCTTCTCCCACGGATAGGGACCGAAGAGATCTTCATAGATCGTCAGATATTGCTGTACATGAGAGAAAGTGATCTTCGCCTTCTCCTTGTTCTCCGGCTTTACAAAATACTGTGCGGGGATCAGTCCATTCTTCCCCCTGAGACTGTCATTGAGGAGAGTGTAACGGGATACGGCCACGGAGGAGAGATAGGTGGAGATGGGGGAGGAGAGGTTCCAGTGGAAGGTGCGTGTGTGGCCGGCATTGGGGATGATGGCCTGCAACGTGCCCGGGCAGGCAGCGGTCAGTGTGTCAGGCACGGTGATGAAATAATCATACGTGGCCTTGTCCGTGAAATTGTCGCGGCAGGGAAACCACGCCCTGCCAAAAGGATGGGGGATAACGTTCATCCCCACGCCCATGTTGAAGGCCGTATGTTGCATAAAATAGAACCCGCCCCACCGGGGATCCCGGGCCGGATGCCCGTGATAAAAGAGGGTCAGCAGGATGGTGCTTTCCCTGTCCGCCACCTCCGGCAGAAAAACGACCACTGCATTGCCTGGACCAGTGGCGTAACGCACCCGCTCTTCGTCGATCCAGACCGAATCCACGACCAGGGGCGGCTCCAGCATCAGCGGGACGGTATGCACCGAATCCAGAAGGGTATAGGCCTGCAGGTCTGCAATGCCGTGGATCTGCCGGCTCTTCAGGTCGGTGATCCTGAGGTTGAGGGTGTAGTGAAGGATATCGATGGAGTCGGCAGGGGAAAGGGAGGATCCCTGCGGCTCTGCGGGGCTCCGGGCTGAGAGAAGAAAAAAAGAGACGACCAGGGGCATGACCATCCCGGCAATAAGCCTCCCAAGCCGTCTTTGTCTGAACATCCTATGAGGTTAAAATATTTCCGGAGCTATTGTGCTTAGTTGTAAACGCTGAATTTCTTTTCCCTGAGCGTCTCTATGAGCGATTCAAAGATAAGCCGTCCGTCGGTATTGCCCAGCAGATCGTCCGAAGCCCTCTCGGGATGGGGCATCATGCCGAAAACGTTCTTGGTCTCATTACAGACCCCTGCGATGTTGTCCATGGAGCCGTTGGGGTTGTATTCTTCCGAGATAACCCCGTCTTTCCCACAATAACGGAACAGGATCTGGTCGTTCTGCCGGATGCGGGCGATCTCCTCCTTGGGGGCGTAATACCGCCCTTCCCCGTGAGCGATGGGGATCTTCAAAGGCTTGTCCTTTTCCAGACGGGCCGTAAGCGGTGTTTTCGTATTGTCAGGGACGATGTACACATTCTTGCAGATGAACTTCTGATCGGTGTTGGGTAGCAAGGCTCCCGGCAGAAGCCCTGCCTCACAGAGGATTTGGAACCCGTTGCATATACCCAGCACATAACCACCCCGCTTGGCAAAACGGATCACCTCACTCATGATGGGGGAATAACGGGCGATGGCCCCCGAGCGGAGATAATCGCCATAGGAGAACCCTCCGGGCAGGACGATGACATCCACATCCCCGATACTGGTGTCCTTGTGCCACAGCTCTGTCACATCCTGTTCCAGAACGTCACGCAATACATAAACGGTATCCATGTCACAGTTGGATCCCGGGAAAATAACTACACCGAATTTCATGATCCAGGAATTTTACTTCGTTTCAAAGTTATTTATTTTTCTCATGTGCATCAAAAATATTTTCCGTCAGGGAGATAAATCCTGTGGATTTTGTAAATTTAAACCCGCCATTCGCAATATGTAGGGGCACAAAATTTTGTGCCCCTACATATTGGATGCATCGTGAACAGACAAGGATTGGGGGATGTACAGAAATACAGACGCAACATTTATATCAAATCCATTATGAAACGTATCTTGAAATATCTGGGTTGGTTCGTGCTGGCCATCGTGGTTTTTTTCGGTTTTTTCCTCCTCTATGCCACCCTGACCGATTATAAACCTCCGGAGCAGATCATCGTGTACCGGTCGGATCATCCGGATACCCTGGCTGTGCCGGATACGTTGTCAGCGATGACCTGGAACATCGGATACTGCGGTCTGGGGAAGGAGATGGATTTCTTTTACGACGGAGGCAAACAGGTGCGTGCCAGCCGTGAGAATACGATGAAATACCTGAACGGGGTGAAGAGGTTTCTGATCGCCAACGACACCCTCGATTTTATTCTATTGGAAGAGGTGGATTTTCATTCCAAGCGCACCTATTTTATGAACGAACTGGATACGTTCAAGAAATATCTTCCTGCCTACAAAGCCTTCTCAGCGCTCAATTACAATGTCGGTTTTGTGCCGGTGCCGGTCACCGAGCCCATGGGCAAGGTGAAGTCGGGGCTGGTCCTTTTCTCCCGGTATGAGCCGGTGCTGGTGGAACGACGGGATTTCCCGGGGCAGTATGCCTGGCCTACGCGGCTTTTTATGCTCGATCGTTGTTTTATGGTGGCACATTATCTCCTCAGGGACGGTAAGGAACTGCAGGTGATCACCACCCACAACTCGGCTTTCGACGGGGGAGAGCTGAAAAAGGAAGAGATGGCCTATCTGAAAAATTATCTGCTCACGGAATCGGAGAAGGGCAACAGGATCATCGTGGGTGGCGACTGGAACCAGAACCCTCCGGGCTTTGACGACAGCGAATTCAACAAAAGATCCGGTTATGAAAATTTTGTGGCCCGGGCGATCCCGGAGGATTTCATGCCTGCCGGCTGGCAGTGGGCTGCCGATACAACGCTGATGACCAACCGGGCCAACCTCGCCCCTTATCAGCCTGGGAAGACCCCTACCACGCTGCTTGATTTTTACCTGCTCTCGCCGGGGACGGAAGCCCTCCGCGTCAAGGGGATCGACCTGGGGTTTGAGTTCAGCGACCACCAGCCGGTGACCCTCCTCTTCCGCTACTGAGAGAGGGGAGAACAGAGAGGGGTGGTTATGGTGGTATTTTTTCTTTTCCTTCCGATTGCGTATATTGGTTTGCCATTTTTCTTAATTTCCTCACAGCATGAGCGAAGAGATCCTGCGGGCCCTGATGCAGTTGTTCGCACTGATCGTCAAACAGGACGAAGGGGTGCAGGAGAAGGAGTATCATTTTGTCAAACAGTTCCTGAACACCCAGTTGGGGGAGGATTCGGCAGGAGAATACCTGAAATTATTTGAGGATTTTGCCGAGATCGATCCCGAACACATTGGCAAGACAGAACATCTGCGGGCCCCTACGGTGAAAGATTCTGTCCGTATCTTCAGCATCTGCAAGAAGATCAACAAAACGCTGAACCGCGAGCAGAAAGTCGTGGTGTTGCTGCGTCTTTTCGAGCTGCTCAACAGTGCGGGCAAGTTCACACCTCAGCGGATGAACATCGTGAACACGGTGGCGGAAGTGTTCCGCATACCCCGGGAGGTATGCACCAACATGGAGTACTTCATCCGTTACAGTGATCCGGAAAAGCTGGACCGGGAGGATATCTTCATCCTGGGCGGTGAACAATACGTGCTCATGAAGGGACAGTTCCGGTACCGCGGCTCGCTGGGAGGGTTCGTCTGTTTCCTCCATGTGCCGGAGGTGGAGCTCTATTTCCTGAAACATACCTGCGAAGGGGATGTCTATCTGAACGGCCTTCCGGTGAAAAAGGATGTGCCTTTGCTCTTTGCTCCGGGCAGCAGCCTGCATCTGCCGCACGGAAAGCCGGTCTATTACAGCGACGTGTCGGCCCATTTCCTGCGTGACCGGAATATTGTGCCCGTCTCCTTCGAGGTGGAGCATGTGTCCTACCGCTTTAAAAACGGGGCTTATGGGGTCAGGGACATATCCTTTGAGGAAAGCCACGGCAAACTGATCGGGATCATGGGGGCCAGCGGCGCCGGGAAAACGACCCTGATGAAAGTCCTCAGCGGCACCCTGAGACCGTCGGAGGGCAAGGTGACCATCAACGGCTATGATCTTTACGGAGATACAAAACAGCTCAAAGGGGTTATCGGATATATTCCCCAGGAAGATGTGCTGATCGAGGAGCTGACCGTGTACCGTAACCTCTGGTTCAATGCCCGTCTCTGTTTCAGGGACATGCCCGCGGAAGAGCTGGAGAAGATGGTGGAGAAGGTGCTGAAAGATCTGGACCTTTATGCGGTCAGGGACCTCAAGGTAGGATCTCCCAAAATGAACATCATCAGCGGGGGACAGCGGAAAAGGCTGAACATTGCGCTGGAGATCATCCGGGAGCCCTCCATCCTCTTTCTGGACGAACCCACCTCGGGCCTCTCTTCCCGTGACTCGGAAAATGTGATGGACCTGCTTAAAGAGCTGGCCCTGAAAGGGAAACTGATCTTTGTAAACATCCACCAGCCCTCGTCGGACATATACAAGATGTTCGATAATGTGCTGATCCTGGAT
>WFRO01000235.1 GCA_015486475.1 Bacteroidales bacterium | reverse complement strand
GGCCTATGCCATTTACAAATACACGATCTACACAGGCAGCAACCGCTATCTCTACGATTACGGCCTGGAAGTGCTGATCGCCCTCTCCCGCTTCTGGGCACAAAGGGTCAACTTCTCCGAACCGAAGCAAAAATATGTGATCCTCGGGGTGACCGGCCCCAATGAATACGAGAACAATGTGAACAACAATTGGTACACCAACTACCTGGCCCGCTGGACCCTCTTGTTCACACTGGAGTCCATCGGGAAGATCCGGGAAGATGATCCGGAACAATGGGAAAAGCTGATCGCAAAAACACATTTCCGGGAAGAGGAGGAGACCGCCCGCTGGCGGGAGGTGGCGGAGAATATGTACTTCCCTGAGGACAAGAGCAGGGGGATCTTCCTGCAACAGGATGGTTATCTTGATAAGGAACAGCTGACCGTCGATGAGCTGGATCCTTCGGTGCTGCCCCTGAACCAGCACTGGTCGTGGGACCGTATCCTGCGCTCCTGCTTTATCAAACAGGCCGATGTCCTGCAGGGACTTTACTTTTTTGAAGATCATTTTGACACCGGTACGGTCAGACGTAATTTTGATTTTTACGAGCCCCGCACCGTCCACGAATCCTCTCTCTCTGCCTGTGTACATTCCATCCTGGCCTCCCGCACCGGGTACCTGGATAAGGCCTATGAGCTCTATCTGAGGACCTCCCGCCTGGACCTGGACGATTACAACAAGGAGGTGTCGGAAGGGCTGCATATCACCAGCATGGCCGGTACGTGGCTGGCGCTGGTGGAAGGGTTCGCCGGCATGAAGATCAGGGCGAACGACCTTTACCTCGAACCACGCATCCCCGCCCAATGGGAGGCTTATGCTTTCAGGATACGCTTTCAGGAACACACTTTCCATTTCCGGGTATCACAAGAGGAGATCCTGATCGGTCACGGAGGCGAAGCAGCCCTGCCTGTACATATTTACGGCGAAAAACACCTTATCCCTCCCGGAGAAAAAATTTCTGTCCCCGTTAAATGATCCATGCCCTTATTATTTTGCTCTTTTATTGTTACTTTTACGTCGTTTTACCGACAAATATTTTCATTAAAAAATAACAATTATGGGACAAAAGAAATTCAGGGCAGGCGTACTTTTCGGGGATGAGGTCACCGAGCTTTTCGCCTATGCCAAAGCCAACAATTTTGCCATTCCTGCCGTGAACGTGGTAGGTACGGATTCTGTGAATGCCGTGATGGAGACGGCTGCCAAAGTCAATTCACCTGTGATCATCCAGTTTTCCAACGGCGGGGCCGCTTTTTATGCCGGCAAAGGATTGCCTGCCGAAGGCCAGACAGGGGCTATCCTGGGAGGAATATCCGGAGCACAGCACGTTCATCTGCTGGCAGAGCATTACGGCGTGCCGGTGATCCTGCACACCGACCACTGCGCCAAAAAGCTCCTCCCCTGGGTGGACGGTATGCTGGAGTATGGTGAAAAATACTTCAAGGAACACGGGAAGCCTCTCTTCAGCTCACATATGCTCGACCTTTCCGTGGAGCCCCTCGAAGAGAATATCGCGATCAGCAAAAAATATCTGGAGAGGATGAGCAAGATCGGCATGACCCTGGAGATCGAGCTGGGTGTCACCGGCGGGGAAGAGGACGGCGTGGACCACACCGGCATTGACAACTCCAAGATGTACACACAGCCTGAGGATGTGGCCCTGGCTTACGAGGAACTCAGCAGCATCAGCAACCGTTTCACCATTGCCGCCTCTTTCGGGAACGTTCATGGTGTATATAAGCCGGGAAATGTCCAGCTGGAACCGGTCATCCTGAAAAACTCGCAGGCTTATATCCATGAAAAATACCATACCGATGAAAAACCCGTGAATTTTGTTTTCCACGGCGGCTCGGGATCCGAGAAGTCCAAGATCAGGGAAGCCATCTCTTACGGGGTGATCAAAATGAACCTGGACACCGATATGCAGTGGGCCTTCTGGGTGGGTGTGAAAGGTT
Organism: Bacteroidales bacterium; assembly: GCA_015486475.1. Taxonomy (GTDB): domain Bacteria; phylum Bacteroidota; class Bacteroidia; order Bacteroidales; family VadinHA17; genus DRPN01. The sequence goes on along the minus strand of WFRO01000235.1, from coordinate 2,636 downwards.
ATTACGAGCAATACAAGGATTATCTGCAGAGCCAGATCGGCAACCCCGAAGGGGAGGACAAACCCAACAAGAAGTACTACGACCCGCGGAAATGGCTGCGTGCCGGCGAAGAGCAGTTCATCAAAAGGCTTACCGAAGCTTTTGAAGACCTCAACGCCATCAACAGGCTCGGGTAATCTAGCATAGTAGATCATTAAAAAAGCCGGGTCTGAGATCCGGCTTTTTTGTTTTCCTCCCCCTTCAGATAAGCAGGAATAACATCCCTGCCCTATATTTCGTATAAAATAAAAATTATTAATTTTATCGTTCTTAAATACTCCGATCATGGCTGCTGAAAATGTACGTGCGATCATTATCGACGATGAAAAAGACGCCATCGATCTTCTGCTGGAACTACTGAAAGATCATCCCGGGACGGAGGTCGTCGCCACAGCTGACAATGCGGAAGAGGCATATCGTCTCATCCTTGCCCACAAACCGGACCTGGTGTTCCTGGACATCCAGATGCCCCGGGAAACAGGCCTGGAGCTGGCCAAAAGACTGTCCGACCTGCCAGAGCGCCCTGCGGTTATTTTCGTGACGGCTTATGACCAGTTCGCCATCTCCGCCATAAAGAATGCAGCCCTGGACTATATCCTGAAGCCGGTGAACCGGAAAGAGCTGGACGAGGCCATCGCCCGGTTCAGAAAAAGAAAGCATCAGACGGACATCAACAAAAAGCTGGATGATCTCGTCCGGCAGACCCTCGGCTACCGGAAAGTGAAATTCAACACCCGTACCGGGGCCCTGATCCTGGACCCGGACGAGATCGTTTTCTGCAAGGCCGGCGGAAACTATTCGGAGATCTTCACGGCTTCCGGGAAAAAAGAGCTGGTGAGCCTGAACCTGGGACAGGTGGAGAAGATCCTGCCGGAGACAGTATTCGTCCGCATCAGCAGGTTCTATATCGTTAACATCAATTTCGTTTCACGTATCGACCGGAAAAACCAGAACTGTGAGATCGGCATCAACGGGGCCACTTACAATCTCACACTGCCCAAAAAGAACCTGAACCTCCTGGACCGTTTCCTCTCGGAAAAAAAGTGATCACTCCACTTCCAGCCTCGCTGTGATATCCGCATCCCCTTTCATCCCTCTGAGGATAGCATCTTTCATATCTTCTTTCTCAGCGCCCTGCAGTTCTTCTACAAAGACCTTTCCGCTCCCCGGATCCAGATGCACGATCCCGGTTACCAGGAATTTGCAATAGACCCTGCTCAGTGGAGATCTTAGCTCGATACGAATGATGCTGTCCTTTTCCCCTTTCAGATAACAGGCGATCTCTTCCGGCGACACATCATATTCCAGCACCACGCCTTCCAACTCGACTTTTTTTCCGTCGTAATAGCCGGGATCCCGAAGGATATCGGCCACCGTTACTTTTGGGGGCCGCATGAACGAGAAAAGGGTCACGGTGATCAGCAAGCTTCCAAAGACCAAAAGATTCCTGAGTTTCATCGTCTGTATGCATTGAAGTGATCCCTCTAAAAATAGCAAACAGTCCCGTTCAGGATACAACAGGGATGACTTATTGTATGAAGGGGCAGGTTCTGTAAATGAACCCGTGCAAAATTGTTATAAAGCGTGATCATCCTTTCTGCCAATGAGCCGGCTTTGAAAAGATTTGAACTATCTTTACTCCTGCGTAACAGAACAAAAATGAGCAAATCCATCCTCACCTTTGCCTTTCTGCTCTCCGCCGTGCTTTCCTCCGCCCAGGAGTACAGCTACCGTTTTTACACCGTTTCCGACGGGCTCCCCCAGACACAGATCACTTATCTTTTTCAGGACAGCAAAGGGTTTATATGGATCGGTACCAAAGGGGGTGTGAGCCGTTTTGACGGGATGGAATTTGAGAATTTCGGGCTGGAGGACGGGCTCACCTCCCGGATCGTCTGCCATATCTCCGAAGGATACGACGGAAAGATCTACGTGCTGTGCGACCATGGTTTTTCCGTGTTTGACGGCTCCGGCTTCAGGTCTTATCCTTTTCCGGATCACATCCGGGTGTATATGGTCACTACGCGGGTGACCCATGACCCTGCGGGAAATTTCTGGATCGCTGCCCGCATACATAGCGCCACACCTTTCCTGAAATTCAGTAACGGCGCTTACTCAGATGCCCGGCTGGATCTGCCTGTACCTGATACAGCCATTGTGAACGATATCATTTTTGATGATGCGGACAGCGCCTATATAATCGGGACAGCCGGAAGCGGTATCTATCTTTGCAGGGATCACTCCTGCACCAACATATTAACCGGGATCCATAGCATCATTCTGGTACATGAACAGCAGGATCACCTGATCTTTACCGGGAAATATCCGGATGCCCGGGCAGGAAAACTATTCCGGGTTTCCTTATCGGAACCTTACAAGGTCTCTGTTGTTCTGGATTCCATAGATGCGATCACAAGTTACCTCAACGATGATCATTTCTTTTTTTTGAATACCGGCGACCTGACCATCAAAGAATACAAGAACGGCGTGGTTGCAAAATATCACAGATCACTTCTTCAGTACAATGCGGCCATGTATGACCGGGAAGGCAATATCTGGATCGGCACGGAAACCGGGCTTTACCGGCTCCTCTCCGG
>WFRO01000234.1 GCA_015486475.1 Bacteroidales bacterium | reverse complement strand
GGATGAAAGGTAGTGGTCACCACCTCATCGGTGATGCAGGAGGAGAGAAATAACAGGAACAATGGAATAAGATATTTTTTCATAAAATTTTATATGGATAGTCAATCTTCCTCCCTTTTCTCTTTCCTCAGCACATACCACAGCAATGCCAGACCGGTGAGGATGAAGGGGATGCTGAGGATCTGGCCCATATCCAGCGGCAAGGTTTTTTCGAAGGCCTCCTGCGGCTCTTTGATGAACTCGATAAAAAAGCGGGCGGTAAAGACCAGAATGAGAAACAGGGCAAAAAGTAATCCTTCCGGCACCTTCCCTTCCTTCTTCCAGTAGATCCACCGCAGGTAAAAAAAGATCGCCAGGTAAGAGAGGGCCTCGTAGATCTGTGTGGGGTGTTTGGGCACCGTCTCGTGGTTGCGGACAAAGATAAAGCCCCACGGCAGGTTGGTCTGCACGCCATAGATCTCGGAGTTCATCAGGTTGCCCATGCGGATGAAAAAGCCTGCCAGCGCCACCACGACCACCACCCTGTCGATGGTCCACAGGAAAGGACGACCTGTATTTTTCTGAAATAGCCAGAGGGCCAGCAGGATACCTATGGCCGCCCCGTGGCTGGCCAGTCCGCCGTGCCAGATCTTCAGGATCTCGCCGGGATGCTGGCAGAAATAAGCGGGCTCATAGAAACAGACATGTCCCAGCCGCGCTCCCACAACGGTCCCCACGGCCACATAAAGGGTCAGCTTGTCCAGCAATTCCACCGGATACCCCTCCTTTTTGAACATCTTCATCATAATAAGATACCCAAAAAAGAATCCGGAGGCGAAAAGCAGGCCGTACCACCTGACGGCAAAATTTCCGATCCGGAAGATCTCGGGGTTTACGTTCCAGCGAATGTATTCGAAGACCATTGTTCCAATTTTCCGTCAAAACTATAAAAAAACAGTGAATCTTTGTAAGTTTGTGAGCATCTTTCCCCTGCCATGAGAAAACAGATCATACCTGCATTTTTCATTTTGTTGTCCGCGCTCATCCTGACCGGGGCCTGTGCCCGTGTGGGCGCTCCTCCCGGCGGTCCCAAGGATGTCACGCCCCCACGTGTGGTAGAATACAAGCCGCCTAAATATTCCATATTTTTCAATGCTCCCGTCATCGAGATCAAATTTGATGAGTTCATCCAGCTCGATCAGGTGCAGAAACAACTGATCGTCTCGCCACCCCTCGAGGAGAAGCCCGAGATCAAAATAAAAGGCAAGGGGATCGTCATCCGTCTGAACAACACCCTGCGTGACAGCACCACCTACACCTTCAATTTCGGGGATGCCATCAAGGATTACACCGAGGGCAATATCCTGAAGAATTTCACCTATGTTTTTTCCACCGGCTCTTATATCGATTCCCTGCAGGTTCACGGGCGGTTGCTGGAGGCTGCCAACCTCACACCGCCGGAGGAGGCATTGGTGATGCTGTATGACAACCTGGCCGACTCGGCCCCCCTGCTGGAAAAACCTCTTTATGTGAGCAGTGCCAACCCGTACGGGGCTTTCCTTCTGAAAAACCTGAAAGCCGACACTTTCCGCCTCTACGGCCTCATCGATGCCAACCAGAATTACATGTATGACCCGGGCAGTGATGAGGTCGCTTTCCTCGATACGGTGCTGTACGTCTCCCCCGGCCCCGATTTTGATCCTTTCCCGGATTCCCTGGTCACCGACAGCATATACACTGCCCCCGGCCGCAGTTTTGTGTTGCGTCTGTTCGCCGAAAATATGGAACAGCAATATCTGAAAAGCTATGACCGGTCCCTGCCGGAATTCCTCTTCTTCATCTTTAACCGCCCTGCACCGGAGGCTGTCATGACCCTCGCCGACACCACGGTCCCTGCCTGGTATCTCCCCGAACATTCGGTCACGGGAGATACTTTAGGACTCTGGATCACCGACACCGCCCTGGTACATACCGAGCGTCTGAACGTGGTGGTCTCCTACGAGGGCACCGACTCGCTGGGAGAGACGGTCACGGTGCACGATACGGTATCCCTGCGTAGCAAGGCAAAGAAAAGGGTCAGCAAAGGCCGCAAAAAGAAAGAAAAGAAAAAAGCCGTTCTGGATGTTGTCACCTCCCTGTCCCGCAACCGGCAGGAACTGAACCGCGATCTCATTCTGGAGACCACCCGCCCCCTGGCTGCCTATGATACTTCTTTCTTCCGTTTTGTCCGTCAGCAGGACACCCTGGAATTTCCCCAGCCTTTCTCCTTTGCTCATGACACATTCTTCCTCCGGCGCTATCACCTCTCCTGTCCATGGGAGGAGGGAACAAAATACAGCCTGGAGATCCTGCCGGGTGCTTTCACGGACATTTACGGGGTCACCAATGATACGCTTCTGTACAATTTCAGTACGGCCACCCTTGAGGATTACGGCACCCTGATCCTTAACCTCACCCTTCCGGCCGGGGAGACGGTCATACAGCTTTGGGACAACAACGAAAAAAAACTGATCAGGCATCAGACTATTCACAGCGATACCACCATTCGCTTCGGGTACCTGGATCCGGGGAAATACATTGTCAAAGCATGGCAGGACGACAATGGCAACGGCAAGTGGGATACCGGCATCCTGCTTGAGAAAAAACAGCCCGAGGCCGTTTCTTATTTTGACAAAGTGCTGGATATCAAAGCCAACTGGGATATGGAGGAGACCTGGAATATCCGGTTCGATTTCCGGATGAACACCTTCCATCTGAAAAAACTGAAACGATAAGAAGTTGTTCCCCCGATGAAACAACAGACTTTTCATCTTTTACTTGCAGGGATCATCCTGTCCTTTCTCCCGGGAGGATGCAAACGGGGAGGACCGCAGGTCCTGGAGAAAAAAGATGCGTCAGGTTACCGTTACACCGAAGTGGCCGGCGATCCCCTGCATGTACGTCTCTACACCCTCGACAACGGTCTGAAAGTATATCTTTCGAAAGATCCTGCTGCTGCCCGCATCCACACGTTCATCGGCATACGTACCGGCACTTTGTATGAGCCGACGGATGCGGCAGGCACCACCGATTATCTCCGGTACCTGCTGTTCCAGGGAACAAACAGGATCGGCACCTGCGACTGGCAGAAAGAAAAACCATTGCTGGACCAGATCCCCGGCCTGCTGGAACAGTACCGCAGGGAGAGACAATACCTCCGGAAAAAGGCTCTTTTTCATCAGATCGACAGCATCTCCCGGGTAGCGGGCCGGTATGCCGTCCCCGGAGAATACCGGCAACTCGCCCACAGCATCCATGCCCGGGACATGCGATCGTACGCCGCGTATGATCACACCGAATACGCCGCCACCATCCCTTCCAATGAGCTGGAGCGGTGGGCCGCCCTGGAGAGCGAGCGGTTCAGGCACCCGGTATTCCGTCTCTTCACCAAAGGGATGGCTCAGGTGATCCAAAATTTCAATTACCTCCAACGGGATGACAACTACCAGGCACAACAGGCGCTGCTGGCAGCCCTGTTCCCCGGCCTCCCGTTTGGGCGGAACATAACAGGACTGCCGGAACAGATCGCCCATCCATCCCTGAAAAGCATCGCCCGTTTTTACGACCGGTATTATGTTCCCGGCAATATGGCCCTGGCCCTCACCGGCGACCTGAACCCCGAAAAGACCATCCGCATCCTGGACAGATATTTCGGGAACATGCCGGCGAAAGAAGCAGATCTGCCGGACCTTCCACCAGCCAAACCTTTAGAAGGACCCGTTGAAAAGACCATCACCGGTCCTTCGGAAGAAAGCGTGCTGATCGGCTTTCGTTTCCCGGGCGCCGGCAGCAGGGAAGAAAAATTCGTCACCCTCATCGACGGGATCCTCAATGACAGCCGGTATGGTCTGCTCGTCTCCGACCTGAAGAAAAAGCAAAAAGTACGCATGGCCGGCTGCGGTCTTTTCAGGCTGCGGGACCATACGGTGCATTCTTTCTATGTGGCCCCGCTGCCGGGACAGAGCCCGGAAACGGCCAAAGAGCTGCTGCTGGCAGAGATCGACAAGGTGAAAAAAGGTGATTTTGACGATCTCCTTCCGGAGATGGTGGCCAACAACCTGCACCGCTCCGCCATGGAAAAAATGACAAAGAACCCTGAGCGGGCCGCTGCCCTGATGAATACCTTTTTTGGGGATACCCCCCGGCCGGACCGGGTAAATTATTACAACGATCTGAAAAAGATCACCAAACGGGAACTGGTGAAATTTGCCCGGGAACATTACAAGAATAATTATGTGGTGGTCTTCAAACGCAAAGGTATTCCCGGCAAGGCGGCCCTGGCGGAGATGCCGGAGACCTCCCCGGCAAATGAACACTGCCCGAAGCACTCGGAGTATTATCAGACGTTCATTGCCGAAAAGGCACCTCCCATCGAACCCGTTTTTATCGATTTTGATCAGGCCATCCGGCACGACAGTCTTCCCGGAGGGATCCGCATCGATCTTATCCCCAACACCGTGAACGACCTGTTCACGCTGGAGTACCGGTTCGATATGGGCCGTGACAACGACCTTCTCTTCTCCCTCGCAATGCAGTACCTCCCGTACCTGGGCACGGACCGGTATACGGCTTCCGGATTACAGAAAGAACTTTACCGGCTGGGCCTTGAGCTGAGCGTATACACCTCTTCGCGCAACAGTTACCTCCGTCTGACCGGCCTGCCGTCGTCGTTTGAAGAAGGCATGCAGTTGCTGGAACATATTGTTCACCATGCCGTGCCGGATGAAAAAGCCTACCGGCAGTATCTGGAAAATATACGGAAAAGCAGGGAGGCACAGCAACAGAAGCGCTCCGTGATCCTTCAGGGAGCTTTGCTGAACTACGGGAAATTCGGGAGGCACTCTCCGTTCACCCATCATCTCTCCATGGAGGATCTTAAGAATATTGATCCCGCCCGGCTGACCGGTCTCATCCATGATCTTTTCCATTACCGGCATGCCGTTTTTTATTACGGTACTGTCCCCCTGCCCCGGATAAAAAGCACCCTGGAAAAATACCATGCCGTCCCGCCTGAGCTGCAGGACCCTCCCCCAGCCGTTCATTATGAAGAACAGGAGACCCGGGGAGATATTTATTGGCTCCCGTGGGATAAGCAGCAGACCTACCTGCTGATGGTGGCCCGGGATGTCCCGCAGGATATTTCGCTGGCCCCGCAAAGCGCTCTTTTCAATGCCTGTTGCG
>WFRO01000233.1 GCA_015486475.1 Bacteroidales bacterium | reverse complement strand
CCGGGGAAACAGTTCTTCTCCCCCTCCCACCGGCTCATCAAAGACAGGGAGTTCCTCATCATCACCCCTCTCACCCCCGGCGAAGAGGAGAAACGCTATTATATCGAGGAGGGCTCCACGGGCATCACAGACCCCCTGCGGCTGCGCATCTCTTACCTGGACCGTGACGAGCACTTCCGCATCCCTGCCTCGCCGGACATCGCCGTCGTCGACCGCGACAGGATCACCTGGCCCCTGGTGGTACGCCGCTGGCAGCAGGGCGACTACTTCCGCCCCCTGGGCATGAGCGGCATGAAAAAGCTGAGCGATTTCTTCATCGACCGCAAGCTCTCGCTGGATGAAAAAGAAAATATCTGGCTGATCACAGAGGGCGACCGCATCGTCTGGATCCCCGGCATGCGCCTCGACGACCGCTACAAGATCACGGACACCACCGAAAAGATACTGCAAATCGAATGGCTTCGATGATATTTTTTCTATTTTCGCACAGGTTTTTCACTACCATGACCACACAAAACCGGCAGGTTTAAACAGAATGGACAAAGAAGGAACCACAGCGAACACTTTTGAAAAGCTGAAGGAAGTATGTGAACCACTTCCTTTTCCGGGACTCCGGCCTTTCTTTCAGTCCATCGAGGAGCTGTACAAAAAGGACCGGACGATCAATATTGCGGTCTTCGGGCAGTTCAAGGCCGGCAAGAGCTCTTTCCTCAACCATATCACCGGCAGCAGGATCCTGCCTGTGGGGGTGACCCCTGTCACCAATGTGATCACTATCCTTGAATATGGCGGCGAGCAGCAGATCACGGTCTTTTTCCTGGACGGCAAACAGCGGCTCATCGATCCTGAAGAACTGCCACAGTTCATCAACGAGCAGATCAATACCAACAACCACCGGCAGGTGGCGAAGGTGGTGATCCGCCTGCCACAGCTCAAAGAGTACCATGGCCTGCGTTTTATAGACACTCCGGGCGTCGGCAGCATCTTCTCCCACAACACCCAGGCGGCTCTGGATTTCACGCCCGACACCGGCCTGGCCATCGTAGCCATCAACCCGGGCAGCCCGCTCTCCGAAGGCGATCTGGCGCTGATCCGCGAGCTGCGCACCTACACCCCCCGCATCTACCTCCTGCTTACCAAGACCGACCTGTACGAGGAGAAAGACCTGCAGACCATCGAGCAGTTCATCCGCAAGACGATGGAGGATCATTTCCATCTGATCTATCCTGTGTACCGCTATTCCGTTATACGCAACGATGCTCATTTCCGGCAGGAGATCCTGCAGAACATCATCCGCCCCATGGCCGAGCGCCGCAACCAGCTCTCCGACGAGATCCTCGATTACAAGACGCGCTCGCTGGCCTCCTCCTGTCTCAGCTACCTGGAAGCCTCGTACCGGGCGGCCGCCAGCGCAGAGCAGGAGAAAAAGAGATTGATGGACCTCATCGGGGAACAGCGAAAAGATATGGACCGCCGCCGCCGCGAGCTGAAGGTGATCACCCAGAGCTATACCTCTGCCACCCGCGACCATCTGACGGAGATCCTCCTGCCCCGCCTGGAAGAGGTCACCCGCAAACTGCAGGAGGAATTCTCCCGCGAATACCCCACGTGGCGGGGAAACCTCAACACCATCTCCCGCCGTTTTGAGCAGTGGCTGGCCAAAAACCTGGTGCGGGAGATAGACCTCCTGGCCGAGAACACACGCGAAGCGTGGGAGAAGCTGCTCACCGGCCCCCACAAGCACTTCGTACGTTACCTGGAAGAGGCCCGCCGCGAAAGGAACAGACAGATCAGGGAAACCCTCTCCACAGAGCTGAAAGACCAGCCCGTCGAGCTGGTACTCCCCGAGCTTGTGCGGCCCGACGTGTCAGTGTACTGGGCCTTCGACACCAACATCGACCTGCTGTGGTTCCTCATCCCCATGCCCCTCTTCCGGAGATCATTCGGAAAATTCTTCCACAAACGCATCGCCACCGAGGCAGAGAAGAACCTCTACCGCGAGATATCTCTCCTCACCGAGATGATCAACAAAGAGATCGGGAACATGCAGGAGGATACGCTGCATCATCTCCGCGACGACCTCATCACCGCCGAGAAGATCCTGCTGGCAGAGGAGGATCAGACAAAACCGCTGGAGGAAAAGATCAGGGCCCTGAAAACCTTAACGGAAAACCAGGGAGCTTAACCTTAATTTCTTTACATTCATCCTCTTCAGACATTAGTTCGTCTAAAATCGAACTAATTTTGCAACTATTCTTTCTCAAAAACGTAAATCCTGAGCACAAGCATCTATTCATTTAATATTCAGGCTCATGTGCGGTATCATCGGATATGTCGGAACAGAGGATGCCTATCCCGTTATCATACAAGGTTTAAAGAGACTGGAATACCGCGGATATGATTCAGCCGGGGT
>WFRO01000232.1 GCA_015486475.1 Bacteroidales bacterium | reverse complement strand
GGTATAGGTCACCGGTACCTCATCGCCGGCCCGCACACCCGACACCACCACCTCGTCGGTGAGGATATCGGAAACAGGCAGGCTTACATCCACCACAATATCTTTATCGGCCGTGATCTTTTTTTCATACGACTCATAGCCTACATAGCTGACACGTAGTGAATAATTACCTTTCGGCACACGTTCGATCTTAAATTCGCCGCTATCTCCGGTGACCGTTCCCAGATAGGTGCCTGCGAGCATCACATTCGCTCCGGGCAGGGGCTTTCCCCCTTCATCCGTCACCCGCCCGCTGATGCGTACCTGGGAGAAAAGCATGATCCCCCAGAACAGGAACATCCCAACAGAAATCAACTTCTTCATGATCCGAAGTTTAATGTCTCAAAAACGGTGGGGACAGGTCAAACTCCCTGCGCCGGCATTACCCGGTTCAGGTTCAAAGGGTTTGATCTCAGCCTGAAAGTAAGGCACCCCTGTAATAACTAATACAAAAATAAGAAGATTTTACAAATTAACCTACAAAATTTATTTCAAAGGGATTTTATACAACATCCGGGAAAATACTCAGTTCGTATTTCGTAAAAATACGAACTATCCAGTACCCACCTGCATTTCGAAATATAAAACGCAATATTACACCAGCGTTCAAAGCAAATAAAAAAGGGGAGTACTCCCCTTATAAAATCCCTGTTATGTGATAAGATCTCAGTCTTTTTCCACCTTAAGCACTTCCTGGATGGCCTTGTAAAAAGTCTCCTTCGGAATAGCACCTACAGCCATCTGCGGAGGATCATCCTTGGGACAGAACAGCAGGGAAGGAATGCTCCGGATGCCGAAAACGGCAGCCAGCTCCTGCTGATCTTCTGTATCCACCTTGTAAAAATTCACTTTGCCATCATATTCCTGTGTCAACTCCTCAATGATCGGAGCTATGATCTTGCAAGGCTGACACCAGTCAGCATAAAAATCAATGATGCAGGGCTTGTCCCCCTCAAATTTCCATTCCTGGTTCTTCGTGTAATCGAACACCTTCTGCTTGAAGGTATCCACGGTTAAAAATTCTGCCATTTCTTTTAAATTTTCTTTTGTTTTTTTATTTTTATTTGGACACAATCAAAATACAATTCCGAATTGCGTGCAAAGATAACTCTTTTCTTCATAGAAACGATAGGATTATTGTAATTTTGTGACAAATTTGTTCCATCTTCGTACCCTCTGCAGGAAAAATGAAACATAAACCGGATAAGAAAATACTGGAGAAATGCATTGCCCATCCGCTGTTCAAGGTGATTTCGGGGGTGAGCAGCGACCTGTCGGTGCCTGCTTATGTCGTGGGAGGGTATGTACGGGATTGCCTGCTCGGCAGGGACAATCCCTCGCAGGACATAGACATAGTAGTGCTGGGCAAAGGTATTGAGGCTGCCCGCGAAACAGCCCGCAGGCTGAAGCCCTCTCCGCCGGTCAGTATCTTTAAGAACTTCGGCACTGCCATGTTCCGCTACAAAGATATAGAGGTCGATTTCGTCGGGGCACGCCGGGAATCCTACCGCAGGGATTCCCGGAAACCGGTGGTTGAGGACGGAACGCTGGAGGATGATCAGAAAAGACGTGATTTTACCATCAACGCACTGGCCATCGCACTGCATCCCGACGAACACGGAACCTTTATCGATCCTTTTGATGGTATGGAGGATCTGCGGAAGAAGATCATACGCACCCCGCTCGATCCGGAGGTCACTTTTTCTGATGATCCGCTGCGCATGCTCCGCGCCATCCGTTTTGCCACCCAGCTGGATTTTCGTATCGAAGAGGAGACCTTCCGGGCCATACACCGGAACCGCCGGCGTATACGTATTGTCAGTATGGAGAGGATCACCGCCGAGCTCAACAAGATCATGCTGGCCCCCCACCCCTCCACCGGCTTCCTGCTCCTCGACCGGTCGGGACTGCTGGAAGAGATCTTCCCCGAGCTCCATGCCCTCAAAGGAGTTGAGAAACGCAAAGGAATGGCACACAAGGATGTCTTCCTGCACACCATCCAGGTAGTGGATAACGTGGCAAAGAAAAGCGACAACCTCTGGCTGCGGTGGGCAGCTCTCCTGCATGACATCGCCAAGCCCGCCACAAAAAAATTTGTGGAAGGCCAGGGCTGGACCTTCCATGGCCATGACTTCCTCGGTTCAAAAATGGTACCCCGGATCTTCCGCCGCCTCAAACTGCCGCTGAACGAAAAAATGAAGTACGTACAGAAGCTGGTAGCCCTGCACCTGCGCCCCATCGCACTCACCACCAACGAAGTGTCCGATTCGGCCGTGCGGCGGCTCCTCTTCGAGGCCGGCGATGATATCGAAGACCTCATGCTCCTCTGCGAGGCCGACATCACCTCCAAAAACGAGAAAAAGGTCAAAAAGCACCTGGAGAATTTCAGGGTCGTCCGGGAAAAGCTGAAAACGATCGAAGAGAAAGATGCTGTCCGCAACTTCCAGCCCCCCGTCACCGGCGAAGATATCATGCAGACCTTCGACATACCTCCCTCACGGACCATCGGCATTCTCAAGGAGGCCATCAAAGAGGCCATCCTCG
>WFRO01000231.1 GCA_015486475.1 Bacteroidales bacterium | reverse complement strand
GGCCTATGCGCCCATCCTCCCCGGCCGCTACCCTCCTCCCCTTTTCCCCCTGCAGAACATGCCTGTCTTCCTGAACAGTCTGGGCTGGAGATCCTTGCAGATGATCTCACGATACCTGCTGCGCCGCCTGCTCAATGACAAAAGAAAAAGCCTGGGACTCCCTCCCGTTACCAGCTCGGTGAAATATTACACCGATCACAGCACGGCCCTGCTCGCCTACAACAGCGAACTGGCTCCTCCCTGCCCGCAATGGCAGAAGAACGGGTTCCGCTATCACTTCACCGGATACTGCTTTAATCATGAATACGGGGCTCTCGACCCTGCCCTGCAACGTTTCATAGAAGAAGGCCCCCCTCCCGTTTACACAGGTTTCGGCAGCGTACACCTCAAAGACCCCAAAAAGTTTACCGGGATCCTCGAAGAAGCTGCTACCGCCACAGGTACCCGTATTGTTCTGGCCACCGGATGGATGGGCCTGATGCATACCTCCCCCTCCGAAAACATCTTTCTCACGGGTGAGACATACCACGGCACCCTTTTCAGCAAAATGGCCGGGGTGATCCATCACGGTGGCAGCGGCACGACCCATACCGCCGCCAAGGCCGGAGCCCCTCAGTTCATCCTCCCCCAGCTCGTCGATCAGTACTACTGGGGCAACAGAGTATGGCAAACAGGATTGGGCCCCAAACCCTTACCCCCCCGCAGGATCACCGTAAAGTACATGACCCGTGTGCTGGAAGCATTCAAAGCAGGTACCTATAAAGGCACAGCCAATAAGATGTCTGATAAAATGAAAGAAGAGAACGGAGTGCAAAAGATCGTTGAGATCATCACATCCAACTGACTTTTCCCGTCACATGATCATACATCGCCCCGGCGATGATGATCTCTCCCCGTTCTTCCATTTCCCGCAAGAGCGTGCTCTGGCCCCGTACATCGTTCAGCGTGATCTCCACATTGTGGCGGGCCACCCGGTCGATGAAAGTTTTTTTGTCAGGTGAGGGATCTTCTCTTTCTTCTTTCTTTGCAGCGGCAACAGCCAGTTGCAGGGGGCGCAGCGCCCCTGTCAGATTACCCAGCACCACGCCTTCGACGGCTCCTTTGACCGCTCCACAGGAGGTATGCCCCAGGACGACGATCCCTTTGGAACCGGTAACGGCACAGGCATATTCCATGCTTCCCAGGATATCGCGGTTGATGATATTGCCGGCTATGCGGGCGACAAAAAGCTCGCCAATGCCGGTATCGAAGATCACCTCAGGGATCACACGCGAATCAATGCAACTCAGCACGATCGCATAGGGATACTGCCCTTCAGCGGTCTGCTGCCGTTGCACAGCATACTCCTGCCGCAGCATTTTTCCGCCGGCATAACGTGCATTACCGGCTCTGAGCATCTCCATTGCTTTTTCAGGGGTTAGATCTTTCAATACTTTTTTATCCGTAATTGGCAGGTCAGTCATGATCATTTGTTTTCCTCAGTTTTTCTTCAAGATAGGCTTCTACCTCTTTCGTAGTAGCAAAGATCTCATCAGGGGCCACCAGGTCGGGAATAATATTGATCTTCTCGAGCATATCCCTGACCTGTCCCTGCACCCCGGCCAGGATCACGGTAAGGTTCCGGTTTCTTTCCAGTTCCGTGATCGCCTCCTCCATGGCATACAACCCGCTCTGATCCACATAAGGCACTTTATCCATACGGATCACCACCACCTCCGTCTCTTTGGGTATGTGCCGTATCTGTTCCATGAACCCTTCTATGACGCCGAAGAAAAGAGGGCCGTTGATCTCTTTGACCCACACCCTGTTGCCCATCTCCTCCGTCAGGCCTTTCTCATCCTGCCAGGGCGTCTCTTCCTTAAAGTCTTTCAGCGACCGTGTTGAGCTGCCTCCCTCGACCATATCGGCTGCTTTTTTCATAAAGACGAACGCCGCGAGGATCATCCCTACACCCACGGCCACCAACAGATCCACAAAGACGGTGAGCAGCAGGACAGTGAACATGATCACAACTTCGGTGCGCGGGACAGAGCGCAGGTGAGCCAAACCTTTGTAATCTATAATACCCAGCCCCACGGTCACCAGGATACCGGCGAGCACCGCATTGGGGATATACCCCACGAGGGCACCCAGGCCCAGGAGGATGGCAGCCAGGAGCAGGCCTGCCACCACCCCCGACAGACGGGTGCGCCCCCCGGCCTTGATATTGATGACCGTCCGCATGGTAGCGCCTGCGCCGGGCAGACCGCCGATGATGCCGGCAGCCATATTGCCTATGCCCTGACCTATGAGCTCGCGGTTGCTGTCGTGTTTGGTACGGGTGATGTTATCCGCCACTACCGATGTCAGGAGCGAATCGATGGCTCCTAAGGCAGCCAGTGTAGCTGCATACTCAATGATGCGGAGGATAGCCGCCGGGTTGGTAAGAGCAGCCAGAAAGGCAGTGTTCACCTTCGGCAAGCCCGTGGGCACAGGACCCGCCGAGTTGATGAGCAGCATGGACCCCTCAGGTACGAGATAATAGGCAGCGATGGAAACGATGAGCAGCGCCGCCAGTGTGGCAGGGAATTTTTTTGTGAGCAGCGGCATGGCATAGATGATCGCCACCGTGATCACGGCCACCCCCACCGACCACCAGTTGACCACCTCGGGGATGGTATGTATTTTCTTCAGGGTACCCAGGGCTCCTCCCTCGGGACCCACAGCCCCTATAAAAGGAAAGATCTGTGTGATCACGATGATCAGCCCGATGCCGCTCATGAACCCCGAGACCACCGGATAAGGGATATACTTGATGTACTTACCCAACCGCAGAATACCCAGCAAGGCCTGGAGGATGCCCGTCATCACAAAAACAGCAACGATGAAAGGCATGGCTTTCTCCAGGCTGCCCATGGCTTCGATAGCCTCGTGGATCATCACGGCCGACACCACTGTCATAGGTGCCGTAGGCCCGCTGATCTGTGTCTTCGTACCCCCCAGCAGGGCGGCAAAGATCCCCAGGGCGATGGCACCGTACAGACCGGCCACCGCCCCCAGCTCTGTCTGCTCACCAAAGGCAAGAGCCAGCGGCAGGGCCACCACCCCCGCAGTGATCCCTCCAAAGAGATCCCCCTTTACATTACTGAAAAAACCTGCTTTTTGCTCCATCACTTTCCGGTTATGATCATTACAGATAATAACAATTTTGTCAAATATAACCCATGCCGGTGAAATAACCAATAAACCATGTATACCTGTCTTACCGGAACAAACAGAAAAAAAACATGAGATCTCATTTTTTGAAGCGGTTTATGTATATTCGCATAGGAATGGCAGGTTTAATCTAAACGGAACCTCATGAAACAAACAGCGCTCCTGCTGCTGGGCATGATGCTTCTCGGCAGCTTTTGTGATCTTTCCGCCCAACAGGAGACACCTCCCGACAAATGGGACAACCAGATCTATCTGGGGAACAAGGTGGCCGGGGGAAAAAACAAATGGAAATTCTCCGGCGAGCTGCAAACACGCCTCCGCAACGACATGCAAACACTGGACAACTGGTACCTGGAAGGCGTCACCAATTACCTGGCCACCGAATGGCTGGAAGTGGTACCCGATTTCCGCTTCACCATCAAACCCGACAAACTCGAATGGCGTCCCGGTTTCGGATTGCTCTATAAAAATCTGCAGCACAAGTTACAGTTCATCAACCAGGTCAAGTGGCAGATCGACATCAGCAACCATGGCGATGCCGACCAGGCTTTCCGCGAAGTGGTATTCCTTAATTACAAAGTCGGTGAAAAGATCATCCTGTCAACGATCGCCGGCTTTATCTATCGCTGGCGCGAAAACTGGAACGGCTTCCAGTATATACGTTTCGGACCCGGTATCTCATACATCTTCGACGAAAAGCACATCCTCAATTTCACCTATTTTGTCGGTGCGGAGAACCATGAAGGACAGTGGGGCTGGGCCGGCATTCCCTCGATCCAGCTGCTGATCAACGTGAGCATGCAGTACCGCTACAAGCCGGCCTATTATATTGAGTTCTGAACGCCCCTCCTGCTAATATTTCAGATACTCCTTCAGGTCGATGTGTACATATTTCTGCAGGGCCGCATCTTCGTTGCCGTTGGCATAGGCCACCCACAGGTCCAGGGTGGTGGCATCGTACACCACATCCATCAGGTTACTTCCCTCATCGGCCACCAGTTTAGAGAGACCGATCATCTTATCGGGATCTAATTTCCCATAGTTGGTTTTGATATAACCGGCTGCATCGTCATCTTCCATGGTATGGTATACCACGCCACTGAATATATCCGGGGCCATGGGATCCGTGGGATCGTTATCATGCCAGATGGTGAGTGGCGGATCATCGGGGGCATTCACGGCCACCTTGGCGCCGGCGCCCTCGCCATTGCCATCGGCAAAGTAGAGACAGTACCTTTTGATGAGTTTCTCCTTCTGCAGGGTGCCCAGGATGTCATCCAGCGAGGAGGCGTCATACATCATCTGACGGAAAAGGAACGAAAAATGGGCTCCTTTTACGTTATAGGGAAACTCCGAGGATTTCGAACGTCCCTTTTCTCCAAAGACCAGATGATCGGCACTTATGCCTGTGTGTGAGGCGATATATCCGGCAAAAGTGACATTGGCATGGGGAGTCCCTTCATCAGGCAGGTACACCACCACCACGGGATGATCCTGCAGTCCGGCGTCCATGGTATAGTCCAGGTTCCTGAGCTGATATACATGCCCGTCGGCCGTGGCCGGCCCCCAGGTCACCACTCCGCTGCAGGCATAGGGGGAGACTACAGGCACCATGTGGGCCATCTGTATCTCCTCCACCGATACACCGCTGCCCTCTGCCATCCCTTCCATCTCCTGGATGATCCGCTCGTCAATATAAGGGGAATTGTCCAGCCACGCTCCTTTCAGCAACCAGTCCACATTCATCTCATCACCGTATTCTTTCCGCACAGCATCCAGAAAACCGGTCAGACTTTGTTGGATGTCATCCGCAAGCAACGTGCCCAACTGCTTCCCCATTTCATAAGGAGTTCCTTTCACCACCACCACTTTGACCGCATCTTGACCGGAACCTACCGTATCAACAAGGCCTTCAAAGGGTTGCGCCTCTTTTTTTGTGG
>WFRO01000230.1 GCA_015486475.1 Bacteroidales bacterium | reverse complement strand
GCCGGCATGGCCGGCATGATCGCCAGCGTGATCCAGGCACCTCTGACGGCCATCTTCCTCATCGCCGAGATCACCAACGGATATTCCCTTTTCATGCCCCTGATGATCACGGTGACCTTCTCCTGGATCACCTTCCGTCTCTTCGAGAGCCGGTCGATCTATACCTTCCAGCTGACCAAACGGGGCGAGCTGTTCACCCACCACCAGGACAAGACCGTCCTCTCGCTGATGAACGTGAAAGAGCTGATCGAGACCAACTTCGATACCGTGCCCCCCGATGCCACGTTGGGCGACCTGGTAAAGGTGATCTCCCACTCCCAGCGGAATATCTTCCCCGTGGTGGATGAGGAGAACAATTTCATGGGCGTGGTCTGGGTCAATGATATCCGGCATATCGTCTTTGAAAGGGACCTTTACGACAAGGTGAAGGTGAGCGATCTGATGTTCATGCCGCGTCCCACGGTCTCCCCGCAGGAGTCGATGGAGGATATCGCCCACAAGTTCGAGAACTCCAACCATTACAACCTCCCCGTCGTGGAGAACGGTAAATATGTGGGATTTGTCTCCCGCGCCAATGTCTTTTCCAAATACCGCGAGCTGGTCAAGCATTTCTCCGAAGACTGACCGGCTATCTCCCGGGTACAGTCCAGTCTGCTTATGACTCTCTAAACTTATAATCCCTGAATATCAATAAGATAACTTTGATATATTCAAAAGTAGTTTATTACTTTTGTTAAAGTAATAAAATAATAATCGTGTAAATATCAGAATAATAGATATATATAAAATCTGTACTACGTAGCTCACTACGTAGTTAACTACGTAGTTCAGTTGCCAGGATATACATAAGGATCTAATAATCAAGAGTCAAGAGACAAGAACCAAGAGCCAGGAACTATGAATGATGATCGATGAACGACGAACGACGAACAACTCCACACTCCACACTCGATACTCGATACTCGATACTCGAAACCCGATACCAGGAACTACGAACTACGAACCGTGAACCATGAACTATTTTTCCTTACTTTTGTGTCGCCATGAAAGGAAGGGTGAAAAGATCGTTTTTCCGTTTGGGTCTCTGGAGGATGCGTCATGTCCCCCAGCGCCAGTTCATGATCTTTCTGAGCATTGTGATAGGGATGATGAGCGGTCTGGCGGCGGTGATCCTGAAAAATATCATTCATCTCACCGAGCACTGGCTGACCCACGGGCTGCACATCGAAAGCAGCAATTACATTTATTTTCTTTATCCCGGCATCGGGATCTTTCTCACCTGGCTGTTCGTTCGTTATGTGGTGAAGGACAACATCAGTCATGGTGTGGCCCGCATCCTTTACGGCATCTCCAAACGGGGAAGCATCCTGAAGCCCCACAATACGTGGTCCTCCATGATAGCCAGTGCGCTGACCATCGGCTTCGGCGGGTCGGTAGGTTCTGAGGCCCCCATTGTCCTCACGGGGGCTTCCTTGGGGTCCGTGACCGGCAAATGGCTGCATCTCAACTACAAACAACGCACTCTCCTGCTGGGCTGCGGTGCCGCCGGCGCCATCGCCGGGATCTTCAAGGCTCCCATGACCGGCGTCATCTTCACCCTGGAGATCCTGATGCTCGAGCTGACACTCTCTTCCATCGTGCCTCTGCTGCTTTCGTCGGTGACGGCGGCTGTGGTGGCTTATCTCCTGATGGGGCAGGGGGTCCTTTTCACCTTTAAGATCACCGATCCTTTCCTGGTGAAGGATCTTCCTTTCTTCATTCTGCTCGGCATCTTCACCGGCCTGGTATCGCTCTATTTCACGAAGATCTCCATGCAGGTGGAGGAGAAAATATCCTCGCTGCGGAATGTCTGGATGCGGATCATGGTGGGGGCGTTAGCCCTGGGAGTGCTGATCTTCCTTTTCCCCACGCTCTTCGGTGAAGGATATACCACCATCCGTTCCCTGCTGCACGGCGATGTGAGCATCCTGGTGGCCAACAGTCCCTTCTACTCGATCCTGGACCGTACGCCTCTCTTTCTTTTTTATGTGGCGCTGATCTTCCTGATGAAGGTGGTGGCCATGGCTGTTACCAACGGCGCCGGCGGCGTGGGAGGGGTCTTTGCCCCTTCGCTCTTTACGGGCGGGGTGAGCGGTTTCTTCCTCGCCCGTCTCATCAACCTCATCTCCGGCGCCAGGGTCTCCGAGGTGAACTTCGCCCTGGTGGGTATGGCCGGTCTGATGGCCGGCGTGATGCATGCCCCCCTCACCGGCATCTTCCTCATTGCCGAGATCACGGGAGGATATGCCCTGCTGATCCCCCTGATCATCACCGCCACGGTCTCTTATCTGACCATTGTCTATTTCGAGCCTTACTCCATCTACACCAAGCGTCTGGCCCGCCGGGGTGAGCTGATCACACACGATAAGGACCATGCCGTCATGGTGCTGATGGACTGGCGCAGGGAGATAGAGAAAGACCTCGTGACCGTACGGCCTGACGATACCCTTGGTGACCTGGTGAAAGCGATCTCCCATTCGCACAGGAACATCTTTCCCGTCCTGGGAGAAGGAGATACCCTCCTGGGTGTGGTGATGCTGGACAATGTAAGGGAGATCATGTTCGACAGGGATCTCTACGACAAGGTGAAGGTCCGCGACCTGATGATCAGTCCGCCGCGTTTTATCTACCTCACCGACACCATGGAGACGGTGTTGCGCAAGTTCAATGACAGCGGCGCCTGGAACCTGCCCGTGCTCGACCGCGACCGGTATGTGGGTATCCTGTCCAAATCCCGTATCTTCGCCTCCTACCGCCGTATGCTGCAGCAGATGAGTGAAGAATGAACATGCGTAATCCGGGATAAAAAAAAAGCAGGACACCGGCCCTGCTTTTTCTTTTGGAGAAGATCCTGCTAAGCCGCCTGGGCAGCAGCAGGTCCTACATATTTTGATTTGTCAAAGCCCAGGATCAGAATAAAAATAGGTCCCAGGAAGATCAGGCCCAGGGTGAACCCCACCCCGTGACCAAAACTCTTCGAGAGATCACTTAGTACAATGATCCCTATCACGATGTTGACTAACGGGATCAGCAACAAAAGGATCCACCATATCGGCCGGCCGACGATCTGTAACAAAACGATGACGTTGTAGATGGGGATCAGTATGGCCCATCCCGGTTTTCCGGCTTTCGTGAAAACTTTCCATTCGGCAGCGATCATGATGATCACGACCACCGCCCACAGAATGATCATGCCGGTGCTCATACCGGTGAGATCTGAAGAGAAATCCGCTGAATAATCCATGATTGAGATGTTTTAAGGGTTAATGGTAGTACGAATTAAGGAAAAAAATATCACTATTCAAAAAATGTTTGATGAATACACGGGCCGGCGACGGTGAAACGCCGTTTTTTTTGGGGGTTGGGATGTGTGCGAAGACCGGCAATAAAAAATGGAGCAAATATTTTTTTCTCCCCGCAACCCTTTATACCTTTGAAGAAAATCCTAAAATCCTATCATCGTGAAAAAAGACACCCGACTTTTCGATCTGATCCAAAAAGAGTATGACCGTCAGAAAAACGGCCTGGAGTTGATCGCTTCCGAGAATTTTGTCAGTCCCCAGGTGCTGGAAGCCATGGGGTCGGTGCTGACCAACAAGTATGCAGAAGGTTATCCGGGCCACCGTTATTACGGGGGCTGCGAGGTGGTTGACGAGAGCGAGCAGCTGGCCATCGACCGTCTGAAAGAGCTCTACAATGCCGAATATGTGAATGTGCAGCCTCACTCCGGTGCCCAGGCCAATATGGCCGTGCTGCTGACCGTGCTCAGGCCGGGCGATACCTTTCTGGGGCTGGACCTTTCCCACGGCGGCCATCTGTCGCACGGCTCGCCCGTCAACTCGTCCGGTATCCTGTACCGTCCGGTGGCCTATGGCGTTGATCCTGATACCGGCCGGGTGGATTACGATGCCATGGAAGAGATCGCCCTGCGCGAGAAACCGAAGCTGATCATCGGAGGGGCTTCTGCCTATTCGCGCGAATGGGATTACAAACGTATGCGGGAGATCGCCGACAAGACGGGCGCTATGCTGATGATCGATATGGCCCATCCCGCCGGCCTCATCGCTGCAGGACTGCTGGACAACCCACTGGAATATGCCCATATCGTCACCTCCACCACCCACAAGACCCTGCGCGGGCCCCGCGGCGGGATCATCCTGATGGGAAAAGATTTTGACAACCCCTGGGGAAAGACCACCAAAAAAGGAGTGGTGCGGAAGATGTCCTCTCTCCTCAATTCAGCCGTCTTCCCCGGCATCCAGGGAGGGCCGCTGGAGCATATCATTGCGGCCAAGGCCGTCGCCTTTTGGGAGGCGCTGCAGCCCGAATTCAAAGTGTATCAGAAGCAGGTGCAGGACAACGCACGCGTTATGGCAGAAGAGTTCGTCAAAAAAGGGTACAAGGTGATCTCCGGAGGGACCGACAACCATTCCCTGCTCATAGATCTGCGCACCAAAGTGCCTGAGATCACAGGGAAACTGGTGGAAAATACCCTGGTGAGGGCGGATATCACCGTGAACAAGAACATGGTGCCGTTCGATTCCCGGTCACCTTTCCAGACCTCCGGCCTGCGTGTCGGCACACCCGCCGTTACCACCCGCGGACTGAAAGAGGAGGATATGATCACCATCGTGGAGATGATCGACCGTATCATTATGAACATTGAAGATGAAAATGTGATCGCGCAGGTGAAGAAAGAGGTGAACGGGATGATGTCCGGCCGTCCGCTTTTTAACGGTTGACGGCAGCGAAGGGGCGGTTTGTCAAAAACCGGCCTGCCGGATCGAAGAGGAAGTTGTTTATTTGGCAGGATTGTATTATTTTTAGGCATAACAAACGATGCCGATGGAGAAAGAAAAGCTTATCTATGTAGTTGATGATGACCCGTTCATCCTGAAACTGGTGGAGAAAAGCCTGGAGAAGGAGGGGTACCGGGTACGTCTGTTCGAGTACGGGGAGGAGTGCCTCAAGGCGCTGGATGAGGAGGTGCCCGATCTGATCGTGCTGGACTATCTCTTTGCCAACCGCGAGAAAGAGGTGATGAACGGCAAGGAGGTCTTCAACACGATCCGGGAGAAGTTCCCTTCCATGCCGGTGATCATGCTCTCGGGACAGGACAGCGGGGGCGTGGTGCTTGAGCTGGCACGCCTCGGGATGAACGACTACATCATCAAAGACAGTTCCCTGACGCGTAACCTGCTTGAGTCGGTCAAAGATATCCTTGAGCCGGTAGAATGATCTCCGGACAGCCCTCATTTTATACACAGCCGGTCGGATGGAGTGGTATTTGTATCCCGCAGTCATAGGTGTAGGTCTTCTGGCAGGTTTTATCAACACGCTGGCCGGCAGCGGTTCTTTGCTCACCCTTCCTTTTTTGATGTTCCTGGGCCTCCCCGCCAATGTGGCCAACGGCACCAACCGCATAGCCATCCTGCTGCAGAACGTGGTGAGCGTCGGGGGCTTCCGCCAGAAAAAAGTGCTTTCCTACCGCGAGGGCCTGCTCTTCGCCCTGCCGGCCGTCGCCGGCGCCGTCGTGGGAGCACGCATCGCCGTCCATCTCAACGAGGAGGTGATGCGCAAGACCATCGGCGTCCTGCTGGTGATCATGTTCTTCCTGATCATTTACAAGCCCAATCGCTGGCTTCAGGGCAAAGAGACAGAGCTCACGCGCCGGCGCAAGGTCTTTCTGGTCATCCTTTTCTTTTTTATCGGTATCTACGGCGGGTTCATCCAGGCGGGGGTAGGCTTTTTCCTGCTGGCAGGACTGGTGATCGGCGCCGGCGCTGACCTGGTGAAGGCCAATGCCCTAAAGGTGTTCATCATCCTGCTCTATACCCCCCTGGCCCTGGCCTTCTTCATGTATTACCATCAGGTGAACTATGTGCTGGGGCTGGTACTGGCTGTGGGCAATATGACGGGTGCCTGGCTGGGTACGCGTGTGGCCGTGAGCTGGGGACCCCGTTTTGTGCGGATCATCCTCCTCCTGGCACTCTTTATCTCGGCGGCCAAGCTTACCGGTCTCACCGACTGGCTGGCCGGGCTGGCGGGGTAAGCAGATCAGAAATATTCCGGGAAGAGGAACCAGGCCACGACCGCGAAGATCAGTACCAGCAAGAGGTAAAGGCCCATGAAGTGTATCGACCGGGAGGCGGCTTTGTGCTTCACCCGGATGGTGTGACGGCTGATGCTGCCCTTGACCAGGTTGTCAATACGCAACATGGCATTCTCATTATCCGGGATCAGAGCTACCACACCCCTTTCCCGCAGGCGGTGATCGGTGCTCTCGATCTTTTGCGAGGTGATGACGATCACCTCAAAACCCGGTGAGATCGCATAAAGACGGTCGAGGAACCGCAACACATCCTTGATGGGCTCTTCTGCTGTCAGATGACGGTTGGCAACATATATAAGGATGCGGGGCACGGTCAGGGGAGGCAGGTCCTTTTCCAGATCCGCGAAAAAACGGTGCTCGGAAGTATAGGCTTTTGTAAGGTATTTCTCCGGATTGCTGTACTCCTCCAGGATATCTTCATAGTAATGCTTCAGCTCGTCAATGAGATAAATATAGGCTGTTGCTTTGGTCTTTTTTTTAATTGTCATGGTTGCCCTTGTTTGAAGAGAACAAGTTAACCAATTTTCTGCTTTCCGCAAAAAAGCTGGTGACATGCCAATTCGATTTTAACGCATCTAACGTACATTTAATCCCACGCGCCCCCTCGGTCCCCTAAAGGGGAAGTCCGCCCACAAATCAATAGCCAGCGTGGGTAAGGGTTCCCCCTTCCTTGGGGGCCGTAGCAAAGCGAAGGCGCCAGGGGTCAGGGGGGCGGGCAGGCTATTTTAAAGTTGACCGTACGCTATTACCGGTTACGCACATCCAGGTCCTGCCGGAGGCGCCACTTTCCTTTGTAAAAGAAAAAACCGTCATAAGAGGAATCGGGACCGTAGAACTGGTACATCCCCTGGTATTCGGGGCGGGAGGGGGAGAGATGGTCGAAGATGATCATTTCCATCTCTTTGTCATAGTGAAGTAGCATGGATATCTGCGCGTTGAATTCGAAGATGATACGTGTGAGCGTGCTGTCGCCCATGTCAAAGAGGGGAGCCCCGAAACGGACCTGTCCCGTTTTGTCAAAGGTGATAACGTCGATCACCTTGCGGGTGGTCAGGGAGTTGTGCAGGTCGATCCCCAGCACGGTGTAATAGGTGCTTTTCTTCCATCTGTTCTCCAGGATCCGGTAGTAGAGGGCGCCATACCAGTTGGCGGGGGTGAGCACGGCGGTCTCCGGCCGGGGGATCTCCCGCCCGCGGTCGTGTAGCTCGGTGACCCTGCCGTCCTTCCGGCAGATAAAGCCATAGTACCCATACGTGCCGTCGGAGAAGGCCAGGTTCCAGTTGATGATCCGGAAGCTGCTGTCGGGAGCATAAAGTCTGCCGGTATATCTCAGTGAGTCGAAAGGATACAGGAAGGCTTCCTTTACGGGCAGTATCTGTCTGAAAAGGATCCGCACCGAGTCGTTGAGGGTGTTTTTCCGGTGATCATCGGGGGTGTTCCTGATCTGCAGATAAAGCTTTGCGATCTGCAGCTCGGCCGCAGGCAGTCCGGGTTGTGCCATGATCTTTCCCGCCGGCCCCCCGATCCCGGCCAGCAGGATGAGTATAAGTAAGGTTATCTTGTATTTCCCTGCCATTATTTCAGTTCTTTTTTCTATCCATCGCTCTTTACTCTATGCTCTATGCTGATGATCTACCCTGCACCCTTAAAGAAGTGTGGAGTGCCTAGAGTTCCAAGTTCCAAGTTCCAGGTTCCAGGTTCCAGGTTCCAGGTTCCAGGTTCAGCTTTATCGCTTTATCGCATCATCCTTACTCCCTACTCAACACCGGTTCCTGAGTAGCCTAAGGCGTATCGAAGGACGGTTCCTGAGTAGCCGCAGGCGTATCGAAGGACTCATCGCTCATCTCTCATTGCTCTTGCCTCTTGGCTCTTGGCTCTTGCCTCTTGATTCCTGGTTCTTGATTTTTGGTTCGTCGTTCATCAATCATCCTTCATCGTTCATCCTTCCTCACTTCTTCCAGCGTTTCCAGTAGCAGGTCGCATCCTTTTTCCAGTTCTTCGCGGGTGATCGTCAGGGGCGGGGAGATGCGGAAAGCCTCGTCGCGGAAGAGGAACCAGTCGCTGATCACTCCTTTTTCTTTGGCCAGGCGTACGGTCCGGTCGGCGAGGGCGGGGTCGGTCAGGTCGATGGCAAAGAGCAGGCCGGTGCCGCGCGTCTCCCGGATGAGGGGATGTTTCATCTTCCCGCGGATGATCTTTTCTTTTTCCGGCAGGGTCTTCAGGATCTCCGAGGAGAGCAGGTACTCCCACGCTGCCAGTCCTGCGGCGCAGGAGAGGGGATGGCCGCCGAACGTGGTGATGTGGCCCAGCTCGGGGTGGTGGGTGAGCGTCTCCATGATCGCCGGCGAGGCGATGAAAGCGCCCAGGGGCAGGCCTCCTCCCATGGCTTTGGCCAGGATGAGTATGTCGGGGGTGATGCCGTATTTCTGAAAGGCGAAGAGTTCGCCCACGCGGCCGAAGCCTGTCTGCACCTCGTCGAAAAGGAGGAGAGTGCCTGTTTCGTCACACCGTTGCCGGAGGGCCTCCAGATAGCCCGTGGCGGGCAGGATCACCCCGGCCTCGCCCTGCACCGGTTCTACAAGGACACAGGCGGTCCGGGGAGTGATCAGCTCCAGGCCGGCAGGGTCGTTGAAACCGATCCTCTTCACCCCCGGCACCAGGGGTCGGTAGGCCCGCGTGAGACGGTCGCTGCCCATGACGCTCAACGCCCCGGCCGTACCGCCGTGATAAGCATTGTTGAAGGTGATCACATCATAGCGGCCGGTATAACGGCGGGCCACCTTCAGGGCTCCTTCGATCGCTTCGCTGCCCGAGGTGACAAAATACACAACACTCAGAGAGTCAGGGAGACGGGAGGCCAGCGCAGCAGCGTATGCTGTCTGGGGCTCCTGTTCAAATTCACCGTAGACCATCAGGTGGAGGTACTTGTCCGTCTGCCGGCGGATGGCCTCTTTGATGGCCGGATGACCGTGACCCAGGTTGCTGACGGAGATGCCGGCAACGAAGTCCAGATAACGCCGCCCCTCGTCGTCGGTGATCCATGCACCTTCGGCAGAGGCTGCTTTTATATATAAAGGATCCGGCGATGTCTGAGCGACATGCCGGTTAAAAAGACGATCACGGTCGTTCATGATACCCCCTTTTACATCGTTTTGATCTCTTTCAGTAATCTTTCCCTGTACGACTTGCCTATGGGGAGCTCCTGGGTTTTGTCAGAAAATCTTATGGTGAGGTTCTTTTCCTTGATGGCAGTTACTTTCCGCAGATTGACAATGTAAGACCGGTGTATGCGCAGGAACTTGTACTTGGGCAGGGTCTGCTCCATCGCCTTCATGGTGAAATGAATGGTATACTTGTCCTTCTGGGTGTTCAGCACCACGTAGTTCTCCAGCGCCTCGATCCAGAGAATGTCGTCATAAGCCAGCTTGATGAGCGTTGAGTTCTTTTTGATGAAGATCTCATCATCGATGCGGTTCACCTCATACAGTTTCTCCAGCTTGAAAGCTTTGTCTACGGCCTTGTAGAAACGGGGGTAACGGATGGGTTTCAGGAGGTAGTCGGTGACATTGAAATCGAATGCCTTGACGGCATATTTGTCCTTGGAGGTGGTGATGATCACCTGGGGGGTCAGTTGCAGGCTCTCCAGGAACTCCACGCCCGACATCTGAGGCAGTTCAATGTCCAGAAAGACCAGATCGACCTTGGTGTCCTGGCTGAGATGGTTGATCGCATCAATGGCGGAATGGAAAGAAGCTACCAGATCCAGATGATCTGTTTTCCGGATATATTCCTCCAGCACCTTCCTTGAGAGTTCATCATCTTCTATAATAATACACTTCATTCTGCAGGTTTTTGGTTAAGATCGTCTTACGGGACCATTACAAAAATACGAAAAATGTCTGAAAAAAACGAAATCATCCCCAAACAACATGCATTCGTCACCAACTACATGCTGTCTGTCACTAAGACAGGGGGATTAGTAGTGTGGAGTACTTGAAGTGCCTAAAGTGCGCTAAAGTGCCTAAAGTTAAAAGTTGAGGGGGTCAGGTATTTTACCCTGCACCCCCGTCCGAACGGACGTTCGTCCGGGCGGGCAGTACCCAGCACCCAGCACCCAGCACCCAGCACCTCTTGATGAAGTGTGGAGTGTGGAGTGTGGAGTGTGGAGTACTTGGAGTACTTGGAGTACTTTAAGTACTTGGAGTGCCTAAAGTGCGCTAAAGTGCCTAAAGTTAAAAGTTACTGGTTGGTGGTTTTCAGAGGAAGGCTTCACGCAATGAGCACAAAGCACGAAGGACTTCTCACTTTTCATACTTTTTCCACTTTTCGACCCTTGGACATTCGACCTTCGACCTTCGACGATCATCCTTCCTTTTGCCTTCTGCCTTTTGCCTTATTACTTATCCCTTTTCCTCCCATTTCCTTATGATCTGTTCGGAGGATTTGATGCTGTTCTTGAGCCATTCCAGGTAGATGGCCTCTTTTTCTTCGGGGGAGAGCTGCCAGCCTGTGGTTTTGTGCAGCCGGAAGACCAGGTGGCTGAGGATGATCCCCGCAGATACGGAGATGTTGAAGCTTTCCGTGAAACCGTACATGGGGATGACCAGCTTCTCGTCGGCCAGGGAGACGGCCGTTCCGGTGAGGCCGGTGAGCTCTGTGCCGAAGAGGAGGGCTGCTTTCCCTGCAGCAAGATCGAATGCTTCCAGGGGGGTGGCATCTTCTCCCGGCACGGTGGCGACGATCCGGTATCCCTGCTCTTTCAGCGACCGGATCGCAGCGGTCGTATTGTCTTCCCTGTTGTTGTATTTTATAAGGTTGAGCCATTTGGATGAGCCCAGGGCAATGTCGGGGTTGACCGTATATTTGTTCCTGTTCTCAATGATGTGGACATCCTGTATGCCGAAACATTCACAACTGCGCAGGACGGCACTGGCATTGTGCGGTTGGTAGAGGTCTTCCAGCACCACGGTCAGATAGCGCGTGCGCTGGTCCAGCACCCGGCGGAATAGTGCTCTCCTGCGTTCGGTGAGGAAGCTTTCCAGGTAAACGATCAGGTCTTTTTCCATCACGGGATAAAAATAAAAAAAGGAGCACCTTGTGCTCCTTTTTTGGATTTTTTTTTGATCTTTTACTTGACCGTGGAGGAAAGTTCACTGCCAGCCTTGAACTTAACGACTTTTTTGGCAGCGATCTTGATGGGCTGCCCTGTCTGCGGGTTACGGCCCGTTCTTGCTCCTCTTTCACTTACGGAGAAGGAACCAAAACCTACCAAAGCAACACGATCACCTTTTTTGAGGGCATCACTTGTGGTGTCTACGAAAGCATCCAGAGCTTTTTTTGCGTCAGCTTTTGACATACCGGCTTTGCTGGCAATTGCATCGATCAATTCAGCTTTGTTCATAATTTAAAATTTTTTAGGGTTAGTACTAAAAAAATAACTTTTGTTACCACAAATATAATGGAAATCTCATTTTTTCCAAATATAAAATGCTAAAAAAACTCAATAATGATGCAGGTTTCAGGAGTTATTCACACTTTTATTTATGGCGTCCGGAATGTAAGATGTTGATATATTGCCTGTTATGGAGACCCTGCCGGCCTCCGGGAATTTTTTCAACAATCTGTAAAATTTTCTGAAACTTAGGCCTGTAAAGGGAAAGAGAGGGGGAGAGGGAGAGTAAAAAGGCATAAGGCAAAAGTAAAAAGGCAAAAGTAAAAAGGCAAAAGTAAAAAGGCATAAGGCAAAAGGCAAAAGGAAGTCCCGGTTTACCGGGGAAGGATGAAGGATGATTGAAGAACGATGATCGACGATCGATGATCGACGAACAAAGCGATGAGCGGTGAGAAATGAGAAATGAGTCAAGGAGTAAAGAGGAGGAAGCAGGGACGATGATGAATTTTAACAGAAATTTTTAAAATTTTGACTATTTTTGCAGTGGAGAAATGGCAGAGTGGTCGAATGCGGCGGTCTTGAAAACCGTTGTCCGCTTACCGGCGGACCGGGGGTTCGAATCCCTCTTTCTCCGCAAAGGATCCTGATCCCGCCCAGCGGGATCTTTTTTCTTTCCTTCCGCTTTAGTAGTTTGGAGTACTTGGAGTGCCTAAAATATAAGAGTTACAGTAGTCATTCGATCGTCATTCGATCGTCATACAATAGTCATTCAATTGTCATTAGGCTGCTACCTTGCTTCGCCGAAGCGGCTACGCGAAGGCGCAGCGCAGCCGAAATTAGTTTGGGCTGCGCCCTCACGAAATTAGGTAGAAATTTGCTCACTTCGTTCGCGAAATTATGCCACTGCGTGGCTGAAATTAAGTAGGAAATTGCTAGCTACTTTGCCTACCGTAGTCGGTTCCTGAGTAGCCGAAGGCGTATCGAAGGATGCGTCCATTGCGTGAAGTCTCCCATTCAGAAATCAAAATTCAAAATTCATCATTCCTGCCTCGGCAGGCAGGCGATATTCGGTGTTCTTTGTTCGACATTCGACATTCATCCTGCCTTCACCCTTCACCCTTCGAGCTTCCTTCTGCCTTCCCTACTTCTTCACTCCGAACTTATACATACACACGGAATGGTAGGTATCTCCCGGCTTCAGGACGACGGAGGGGAACTGCGGGTGGTTGGGTGAGTCGGGGTAGTGTTGTGCCTCCAGGCATACAGCGCCACGGCGCAGGTAAACCTTGCCGCCTTTGCCGTGAACGGTCCCGTCGAGGAAGTTGCCGGTATAGCATTGTATCCCCGGTTCGTTGGTATAGACTTCCAGCATACGGCCGGAGGCAGGTTCGACCACGCGTGCTGCGAGGATGATCTTGTCACTGGCCTCTTCCTTCAGCACCCAGTTGTGGTCGTAGCCATGGCCCAGTATCAGTTGCTCGTAAGGATCATTGATCCGTTCACCGATGGGCACAGGCTTGCGGAAATCCATCGGTGTACCCTCCACCGGGCGCAGTTCGCCGGTGGGGATGAGGGTGGAATCAACCGGCGTGAAATAATCTGCGGGGATCATCAGGACATGGTCCAGGATGGTCCCTTCGCCGGCGCCTTTCAAGTTGAAATAGGCATGGTTGGTCAGGTTGACGACGGTCGTCTTATCGGTGGTGGCCGTATAATCGATGATGATCTTGTTGTCGTCGGTGAGCGTGTAGCTGACGTTCACATCCAGGTTGCCCGGATATCCGGCTTCCATATCTTTGGAGAGATAATGCAGTTTGATCTCATTGCCCGTCACGCCCCGGACATCCCAAACCTTCGTGTCAAAACCATGACTGCCACCATGCAGGTGGTTGGGGC
Source organism: Bacteroidales bacterium (assembly GCA_015486475.1). Classification (GTDB taxonomy): domain Bacteria; phylum Bacteroidota; class Bacteroidia; order Bacteroidales; family VadinHA17; genus DRPN01. The sequence continues at coordinate 1,066 of WFRO01000230.1, read as the reverse complement.
CGTTGTTCTTCTCCAGGGTATAGGTCTTGCCGTCCAGAGTGAATTCCCCTTTGGCGATGCGGTTGGCATACCTCCCGATCAGGGCTCCGAAATTGTTCTTTACCTTTAAATAATCATGAATGTTACCAAAGCCCAGCTCCACATCGGCCCAGTGGCCATCCCTGTCGGGGACCATGATCGAGACAATGCGGCCGCCATAATTGGTGATGGCTACCTCCATACCGGAGGCATTCCTTAATACATACAGGGATACTTTCTTACCGTCCAGTATCGTATCAAAATCCGATACCTTCAGACCCGACTTCAGTACCTCCTCTTTTGTGGAGGTCTTGTGGGAGGTGCAGGCGAAAAAAAACGGTACGATCAAAAATAAAAAAAGGATCTTTTTCATGGCTTTCTTTTGTTTGGGTTAGGATCCCAAAATTAGCGAATTTCGGGAAGAGTTCATCTCTTTTGCGGAAATGTTGCCGGATTTTTTTATTTTCGGCGAAAGAAAATCAATAACTGGGATCATGAGTTCTATCAAAAGTCTGAAAAAAGAGATCAATTGTCTGACCGAACAGTTCGCTTCCGATGGTTTCGGGATGATCACCCACCATCCGGAAAAACGGGAGGAGGTCATTGCCCTGATCTCGGATGCCATCGTGTTGCGCAATAACCAGATCTACCGTCTGAACCATCTGGCAGAGGCAGCCGGAGAAGGGTCGCCGCGCAAGGTGGTCGGTACGATCAAACAGGAGTTCTTCGGCAAGATGGATGAGCTGTTTGAGGAATTAAGCAAAGTGACCGCTGCACCCAAAAAGAAAATTGCCCGGAAAACCCCGAAGAAAAAAGAAGAGCAGCCAGAAAAAAAGGCAGAGAAAGAAGAATAACTGATCTCCCGGGTGATGAAAAGATCGTATGTCATGAAAGTGACAGGGCGGGTCCAGAATGTGGGATTCCGCTATTTTGCGGTGAAGGAAGCCCAAAAAGAGGGGATCAAAGGCTTCGTCCGCAACGAGCGTGACGGTTCCGTGTATATCGAGGCGGAAGGGGAGGAGGAAGCCCTCGACCGGTTTTACCTGCG
>WFRO01000229.1 GCA_015486475.1 Bacteroidales bacterium | reverse complement strand
CTATGATGTGGCCGATGAAGAAAATGACAACGGCGAAGGCGAGATCTTCTTTATTGTCGAGGATATGCCTACTTTTCAGGGAAAAGATGTGAACGCTTTCCGGGACTGGGTGTCCAAACACATCAAGTATCCTGAGATCGCTGCCGAGAACGGGATCAGCGGAAGGGTCTTCGTAAGGTTTGTGGTCGAACCGGATGGCCATGTGGACAAAGTGCAGGTGGTGCGTGGTGTTGACCCGGCACTGGACGCCGAGGCAGTGCGTGTGGTCAAGTCCTCACCCAGATGGTCGCCGGGCAAACAGCGTGGCAAACCGGTGCGTGTCGCCTATACCATCCCGATCGTTTTCGTGCTGCAGTAACAGATTGCCTTCCAAAGCCCTGTGCAGTCACAGGGCTTTGTTGTGTTAACCCTGCCTCTTTTTTTCTACTGCCTCATCCAATTCTTTACTATCATGAAGCAAAAAAAAAGTGACAAGGCAAACCTTGAAAAGAAGCGTTTTCTGTTCTTTGAGATCGGCATTATCACAGCCGTCTCCCTGATCCTCATCTCTTTCGAATGGAGCAGTAGCGGATTCGATCTCAGCTCATTCGATGCCATCGGTGAAGACATCCCCCTTGTGGAGATCCCTTCCACTTACCGGGAAAAGCCGGAGGTAAAGCCCCCTGCCCCGCCGGTGGCTCCGGAGATCCTGCAACTGGTACCCAATGATACGTACCTGCCCGGCGAGATCGAACTGGAGGAGCTTACGGCAGGTATGGAAACGGAAGTTCCAATGTACACCCTGGGCACCAGCGATGAACCGGAACCGGATGAGGATACCATTTTCCTCAGTGTAGAAGATATGCCCCTGTTCCGGGGACAGAAAGTGGATGCTTTCAGGATCTGGGTAGCCCGGCATATCCATTACCCCCAAATGGCAGCAGCGAATGACATTCAGGGAAAAGTGTTCGTACGCTTCGTGGTCGAACCCGACGGCAGGGTGGACCGGGTAGAAGTGCTGCGGAATGTAGATCCGGCGCTGGATGCCGAGGCGGTGCGTGTGGTCAGCTCCTCCCCGCGCTGGACACCGGGCAAACAGCGCGGCAAACCGGTACGCGTGGCCTATACCATCCCGATCTCTTTTGTTTTACAGTGAGAGACGGTGTTTTATTCTCTTCTGCGAAGTATTGTCAAAAGCCCTGTCCGTGGCAGGGTTTTTGTTTTCATTAAAAAAAACTTTCACCTTTTTGATTATATATCTTTATTTCACTATTTTTAAGCCCTAATTTCAATCAAGTGTCATGGAACTGAAAAAATCTGACAAAGCAAATCTTGAAAAAAGAAGTGCCATTTTTTTTGAGATCGGACTGGTGACAGCCATCGCCCTGGTGCTTATCGCCTTCGAATGGACAAGCTCCGGTTTCAAAACAAATGAGTTTGAGGTGAACCAGGCCGATCAGGCCGAACAGGAGATCATTCCGATCACCCGCCAGGAAAAACCCAAGCCCAAGCCGCCGGAGCCTCCCAAGGTAACGGAGATCCTGCAGATCGTGGACAACAATGTCAACCTGCAGGATGAGCTGCAGCTGGAAGACCTGGAAGCAGACATCAATACCGAGGTGCAGGAGATCAATTATGATGTAGCCGACGAGGAAGACAACTCCGGCGACGAGATCTTCTTTATCGTCGAGGATATGCCCACCTTCCAGGGGAAAGACGTGAACGCCTTTAGGGACTGGGTGTCCAAACGCCTGAAGTATCCCGAGATCGCTGCCGAGAACGGCATCAGCGGAAGGGTTTTCGTGAGGTTCGTGGTGGAACCCAACGGCGTGGTGGACAATGTTACTGTCGTCAGAGGGGTAGACCCCGCCCTGGATGCCGAAGCCATCCGGGTCGTGAAATCATCACCCAAATGGTCGCCGGGAAAACAACGTGGTAAAGCCGTGCGTGTGGCATACACCATCCCGATCGTCTTCGTACTGCAATAAAATATTAAAACCCCGGCCCCGGGGTTTTTTTTATTTAACCTTTCCATAATCTTTCATAGAAAAATGAAACAAACCGGCTTTCTGTTCATCCTTTTGCTCTTCCTTGTATCGTGCGGCACTCCCAAAAACCAGTTCCAGAAAGGCAATTACGATGCAGCCATTGAACATGCGGTGAAGAGACTAATGAAACACCCCGACAGCAAGGATGACATTGATGTACTGGAGAGGTCCTACAAGCTGGCCAACGAACAGGACCGGGAGGAGATCAAGTATCTGAAGATGGAAGGGAAACCGGAAAACTGGGATAAGATCCTGCAGCATTACCTGGCCATGAAACACCGGCAGGATGTGGTCCGTCCCGTGCTTCCCCTGAAAGCAGGCAACAGGACAGTTGACTTTGAAAGGAAGGATTATGATAAAGAGATCATTGAGGCACAGCACAAGGCGGCGGAATACTTTTTCGCCCATGCGCAGAAGCTGATGAACAACGGCGATAAGAATTCCTACCGCAAGGCCTATGAAGAATTTCTCAAGGTCAAACAGTACTGGGGGGATTACGAGAACATTGATCAGTTGATCGCTCTCTCGCAGTATTACGGCACCTCCAGGGTGCTGGTGATGGTGCAGAACAATACGGCCCTGAAACTCTCGCCGAAATTCACGGATGACCTGCTGGCCATCGATCCGGAAAAACTGAACACCGACTGGGTGGAATATTATGTGCGTAACCTGGACGACAGTGTGAAATATGACTATCAGATCACGGTAAACCTGGACAATATCGTTGTCTCACCGGACCTGCAAACGGAGATCGACACGATGTACAAAAAAAAGGTGGAAGATGGATGGGAATATGTCCTGGACAAGAACAACAATGTGATGAAGGACTCCCTCGGACACGACATCAAGGTAAAAAAATACAAGACCCTCTCCTGCACCCTTATCAAGACCTTTCAGCGAAAAGATGCCCATATCGACGGCAACGTGGAGATCTATTCTCTTGATCCGCTGAAACTCCTGAAAAAGGATCCCATCAATGCTGACAGCCATTGGGAATACTGGTCGGCCCGTGCCGTCGGTGACCAGGAGATACTTCCGTCGCAGGAAAAGCAACTGCTGGCCCGCAAGAAAGTGATCTTCCCCAGCGACGGGGACATGATCATGCGCTGTTCTGACGGATTGCGTGAAGCCATCCGCCGGCTGTTGATCCAGGACCGCAGGTACATCTATTAAATTTATCCCGCATGGGTGCTATATCAACGGACGTACGGCCGGAAATAGCCGTACTGGTGGGCGTGCATGTCCCCGGACAATCTCCGCAGGATGTGCAGGATTATCTGGATGAGCTGGCCTTTCTGGCAGAGACCGCCGGATGCATACCCGACCGGCGCTTCATCCAGAAGCTGGAACATGTGAATCCCCGCACCTTCATCGGCAAGGGAAAGCTTCAGGAGATCAGCCGGTACATCCGGGAGAACGATATCGATCTGGCCATTTTCGATGATGAGCTGACGCCGGCACAAATACGCAACATAGAAGATATGCTCCGCTGCAGGATCCTGGACCGCACCGATCTGATCCTGGACATTTTTGCCCGGCGTGCCCGCACGGCCCAGGCCCGCGTGCAGGTGGAACTGGCACAGTACCAGCACCTCCTGCCACGTCTCACCGGCATGTGGACCCACCTGGAACGGCAACGCGGCGGCATCGGCATGCGGGGACCCGGTGAAAGGGAGATAGAGACGGACCGGCGTATCGTCCGGGACCGCATCGCCCGTTTGAAAGAAGAACTGCAGCGTATCGACAGTCGCATGACCATCCAGCGCAAAAACCGGGGAAAATTGGTGCGGGTCTCTCTCATAGGCTACACCAATGTAGGAAAATCGACCCTGATGAACCTCCTGAGCAAATCGGATGTGAAGGAAGAGAACAAGCTGTTCGCCACCCTCGACACCACAGTAAGGAAAGTGGTGATCGGCAATCTCAGGTTCCTGCTCTCCGATACCGTAGGATTCATCCGCAAGCTGCCCCATCAGCTGATAGAGTCTTTCAAAAGCACCCTGGACGAAGTGCGGGAGGCCGATCTGCTGCTGCATGTGGTGGATATCTCCCACCCTGCCTTTGAAGAGCAGATCAGGGTGGTCACGGAGACCCTGAAGGAGCTGAATGCTGCTGACAAACCCCAGATCCTGGTCTTCAACAAAACCGATGCATACCGCTACACCCCGAAAGAGGAAGACGACCTGACACCCGCAACCAAAGAGAACCAGAGCCTGCAGGACCTCGAGAAGACCTGGATGGCCCGCTCGGGAGTACCGGCCGTTTTTATCTCTGCCCTGAAAAAATGGAACATCGACAAGCTGCGTTCCAT